>CAZZWY010000012.1:0-21133 GCA_964657785.1 uncultured Acetobacteraceae bacterium | reverse complement strand
CGACGTCCGGGTTGACGCGCAGGCTGACCGCCGCCGTCGCGTCCATCGCGGTCGCGACGGCGGAGAGCACCTCGAGCTCGGCTTCGCTCTCGACGTTGAAGCAACGGATGCCGGCGTCGAGCGCCTGGCGCATGTCGGCGCGGGTCTTGCCGACGCCCGAAAAGACGACGCGCGAGGCGGGCGCGCCGGCCGCCAGCACGCGCTCGAGTTCGCCGCCGGAGACGATGTCGAAGCCGCATCCGGCGCGGGCGAAGGTCTGCAACACCGCGAGGTTGGAGTTGGCCTTCAGGGCGTAGCAGACGAGGTGGTCGCGCCCGGCGAGGGCCCGCTGGTAGCCCTCGAGGGCGTGCAGCATCGACGCCTGCGAATAGGCGTAGAGCGGCGTGCCGAAGCGCCGGGCGAGGTCTTCGAGCCGGCTGCCCTCGAGGCAGAGGTCGTCGCCGCGGTAGGCGACGTGGGGCGCGCCGGGCAGGCTCACCGCGCGCCGGCCGAGGCGCCGGAGGCGGCCGGCAGCGGCTTCGGCAGCGTCAGCGGACCCTTCTGGCCGCAGCCGGCGAGCGTGGCGGCGACGAGCGCCCCCGCAGCCGCTGCCGAGGCGGCGCGCAGGCCCAAAGCTACACTCTTCGATCGAGACGACATCATCCCGCGATTCTATTCGGCCGGTATCGACGCCTGATCGACGACCTTCACGACGACCCCAGCGACCCACCATGCCCACCGATCCTCCTCCCGTCGCCCTGACCGACAGCGAATTCCGCGCCCGCGCCCAGGCGGTGCTCGAGCGCCTGGAAGCGACGATCGATGCGTGGCTGGAGCACGACGTGATCGACATCGATGCGCAGCGTACGGGGGGATTGATGGAGCTCGCACTCCCCGACGGCAGCAAGATCATCGTCAACACGCAGCCGCCGCTGCACGAACTCTGGATCGCCGCGCGCTCGGGCGGCTTTCACTTCAGGTTCGACGGATCGCGCTGGCTCGACACCCGCAACGGGCGCGAGTTTTTCGAGACGCTGTCGATCTGCGCGAGCGAGCAGGCGGGGACGCCGCTCCTGTTCACCGCCTGAGCCGCCTGGCGTCCTGCCCGCGCGGGGGCCGGCGCCGACACCTCAGCGCTTGAAGAGGTCGAGAATGCTCTTGCGCTCTTCTTCGTTCGGTGCGACCGGCATCTTGTCCTCGAGGCCGACGCTGCTGACGCCGGCGCCCTGGGTGTACTCGTTGTAGTACCACTCGTCGCCGATGTTGACGACGCCCTCCGGCGGCGCGAACTGCTGCACCGCGACGCCGTTCAGCGCGTACTTCATGTAGGCGACCCAGATCGGGAGCGCCAGGCCGCCGCCGGTCTCGTTGTCGCCGAGCTTGCGCGGCGTGTCGTAGCCGATCCAGACGATCGCGACCAGGCTGCGCTGGAAGCCGGCGAACCAGGTGTCGATCGAATCGTTGGTCGTGCCGGTCTTGCCGAAGAGATCGGTCCGGCCGAGCTGGCGCTGGGTCGCGGCCGCCGTGCCCCGGCTCGCCACCGAGTTGAGCAGGCTGTCCATCACGAACGCATTGCGCGCCTCGATCACCCGCATCGAGTCGTCGAGCGCCGGCAACGCCGCTTCGTTCAGGACATGGCCGCGCGCATCGGTGATGCGGGCGATCAGCACCGGATTGACACGGTAGCCGCCGTTGGCGAAGACGCTGTAGGCACCGGCCATCTGCATCGGCGTGACCGAGCCGGTGCCGAGGGCCATCGGCAGGTAGGCCGGGTGCTTGTCGGCATCGAATCCGAACCGGGTGATCCACTTTTGCGCGTAGCCGGTGCCGATCGCCTGCAGGATGCGGATCGACACCATGTTCTTCGACTTCTCCAGCGCGCGCCGCATCGTCATCGGGCCCTCGAACTTGCCGTCGAAGTTCTTCGGCTCCCACGGCTGGCTGCCGGTCGAGCCGGCGTCGAAGAAGAGCGGCGCGTCGTTGATGACGGTCGCCGGCGTGAAGCCCTTTTCGAGCGCGGCCGAGTAGATGAACGGCTTGAAGCTCGAGCCCGGCTGGCGCCAGGCCTGGGTCACGTGGTTGAACTTGTTCTGGGCGTAGTCGAAGCCGCCGACCATCGAGCGCACCGCGCCCGTGCGCGGGTCCATCGACACGAAGGCGCCCTGAACCTCGGGCAGCTGGGTGATGCTCCAGTCGCCCTTCGGATTGCGGACCAGGCGGATGACCGCGCCGGGACGGATCTGCGTCTTCGGGTTGCCCTTGGCGACGAGCCCCGACGCCACCGGCTTCAGGCCCTCGCCGGCGATCGTGATCGTCTCGCCGCTCTGCAGCATCGCGACGACGCGCTTCTGCGTCACGTCGATCGCGACGGCCGCCTTCAGCTCGTCGTTGTCGGGATGATCCTGGAGCGCGTCGGCCACCCGGGCGTCGATCTCCTTGGCGTTGGTGGGCAGGTCGATGTAGTCCTCGGGCCCGCGGTAGATCTGGCGCTTCTCGTAGTCCATGATCCCGCGCCGAAGCGCCCGGTACGCGACCATCTGCTCGCCCGACTTCAAGGTCAGGGTGACGTTCAGACCGCGGGTGTAGGCGTCGTCGCCGTACTGCGAGAAGATCATCTGGCGCGCCGCCTCGGCCACGTATTCGGCGTGCACCGCGACCTCCGACGGTTCCCGGTATTTCAGGTTCTCGTTGCGCGCGGCCTCGCGTTGCCCGGCGCTGATGAAGCCGTTGTCGAACATCCGGTCCAGGATGCGCAGCTGGCCGTTGCGCGCCCGCGCCGGGTTGTTGATCGGGTTGTAGGCCGACGGCGCCTGCGGCAGGCCGGCGAGCATCGCCGACTCGGCGATCGACAGCTCCTGCAACGGTTTGCCGAAGTAGATCTCGCTGGCCGACGCGAAGCCGTACGCGCGCTGGCCGAGGTAGATCTGGTTCATGTAGACCTCGAGGATCTGGTCCTTCGTCAGCACGCTCTCCATCTTGAAGGCGAGCAGCATCTCGTAGATCTTACGGGTGTAGGTCTTTTCGGTGGAGAGGTAGAAATTGCGCGCCACCTGCATCGTGATGGTGGAGGCGCCCTGGCTGCGCGACCGGTTGAACTGCGCGAGGCCCGCCCGCAGCACGCCCTTGATGTCGACCCCGCTGTGCTCGTAGAAGCGCGCATCCTCCGACGCCAGCACCGCCTGCTGCATCACCTTCGGAATCTGCGCGAGCGGCGTGAACGTGCGGCGTTCCTCCCCGTACTCGCCGAGCAGAACGTTGTCGGCCGAGAAGATTCGCATCGGGAGCTTCGGCCGGTAGTCGAGCAGGCCGCTGATCTCGGGCAGGTTCGGGTACGCCACGGCCAGCGCGATGCACACGAGCATCACGATCGATACGAACCCCGCCGCAGCGAGCCCGACGAGCCACAGCGCGCTGCCGACCACCCAACGCGCCCAGACGGGCAACGGTGCCGTGCCCGGCGGCTTCGCGGGCGCTGCGCCACTCCCGCGCTGTCCTCTCCCGCCCCCTGGATCGCTCATGGAACTCCAACGTTGCCCCGCGCATTATAGAAACCGCTCCCGCGGTCGATAAGCGTTCGGACTGCCCCGCGGCGGCGTGCACAAAGCCGCGGCAATCTCCCCGAAAGCGGGGGGTGCAGATGGATTCCCAAGGGCGCGATTCTGTGGTGGACGGCGTGTGAGTTTTGCAACGAGAAAACCGTTGCATGACCGGCTTATCCTTGGTTCATCAAGGGCTTTGCTGCTAGCATGGAAGTGACTTATTAACAATCCAGCGCAAAACTTTGCCGCTGGTGGAAAGGCGTCGTGGGCTTTCTGGATACCCTGTTGGGCCGCAAGCATCCGGCGATGATCGGGCTCGACATCAGCTCTTCGAGCGTGAAGCTGGTTGAGCTCGGGCAGAACGCGGCGGGCGAATACGTGCTCGAGCGATTCGGCGTCGAGAGCTTCGAAAAGGGCTGGATCGCCGACGGTCAGATCGAGAAGTTCGATGAAGTCGCCGAAGCCGTGCGGCGGGTGCTCGCCAAGAGCGGCACGCGGACACGCCAGGTCGTGATGGCGATGCCGCAGTCGGCCGTCATCACGAAGAAGATCATGCTGCCGGCAGGCCTGCGCGAGGAAGAACTCGAGATGCAGGTCGAGGCCGAGGCGAACCAGTACATCCCGTTCTCGCTCGACGAGGTGAGCCTCGATTTCTGCGTGATCGGCCCGAGCGCGGCCTCCGTCGGCGACGTCGAAGTCCTGATCGCGGCCTCGCGCAAGGACCGCGTCCAGGATCGCCAGGGCCTGGCCGAAGCGGCGGGGTTGAAGCCGGCCGTGCTGGACATCGAGTCGCACGCGTCGCGCCTCGCGATGACGCGGGTGATCGGCGCCCTGCCGAGCGGTGGCCGGGATGCGCTCGTCGCCCTGTTCGAGATCGGTGCCGACACCACCAGCCTGAAGGTGCTGCGCGACGACGAGATGCTCTACGACCGCGATCAGGCCTTCGGCGGCTCGCAGCTCACCCAACTCATCTCGCGGCAGTACGGCTTCTCGCTCGAGGAGGCCGAGCAGAAGAAGCTCGCTGCCGATCTGCCCGAGGATTACGAGGCCTCCCTGCTGATGCCGTTCGTCGACAGCCTCTCGCAGGAGATCGGCCGGGCGCTGCAGTATTTCTTCACGAGCACGCCGCACCACAAGGTCCACTATGTGATGCTCGCCGGCGGCACGGCGACGCTGCCGGGTCTGAAGGACCGGGTGACCGAGCTGACCGGCTTCGCCTCGATGGTCGTCAACCCGTTCGAGAACATGGTGCTCGGCTCGGCCGTGCGCGAGTCGAAGCTGCGGCGCGAGGCGCCTTCCTATCTGACGGCCTGCGGCCTGGCGATGCGGAGGTTCGTGCAGTGATCCTGATCAACCTGCTCCCGCACCGGGAGGAGCGGCGCCGGCGCAGGAAGATCGCGTTCTTCGCCGGTCTCGGCGTCGCCGCCGTGGTCGGCCTCGCCGCGGTCGGTGCGTGGTACGTCGTCGTTCAACAGATGACCGACGCGCAGCGCGGCCGCAACCAGTTCCTGCAGAGCGAGATCGCCAAGCTCGACGCGCAGATCAAGGACATCGCGACCTTGAAAGCCGAAATCGGGTCGTTGACGGCGCGCCAGAAGGCGGTCGAGGACCTGCAGATCGACCGCAATCTGCCGGTCCACCTCTTGAACGAACTGGTCAAGCAGACGCCGGAGGGCATCTACTTCACGACGGTCAAGCAGGACGGCCAGTTCCTGCTCATCAGCGGCATCGCGCAGACGCAGGAACGGATTTCCGAATTCCTGCGCAACACCGCCTACAACTCCGAATGGCTCGTCAAGCCGGAGCTGATCGAGAGCAAGTCGACGGTGCTCGTCGGCGCGAATCGCGAACAGAAGCGGCTCTTCGATTTCTCCGTGCGGGTCGCCGTCAAGCGTCCGCAGGACAACCGGCCGGCCGACGCCGCATCGGCACCCGCCGGCTCGTCCGCCGCCGCCGCGAAGAGAGCCTAGCCGATGGCAACCTCCCCCAAGTTAGGCAGTGTCGACGTCGCGGCGCTGGTCCAGAGCGCCACCTCGCAGTTCCGCGGCCTGAACGCGAGCGAGCCCGGCCAGTGGCCGCTCCTGCCCAAGCTGCTCGCGTGGTTCGCCGTCGGCCTGGCGGTGCTCGTGATCGGCTGGTTCGTGCTGCTGTCGGGCGCGCACGACGAGCTGGACGCGGAGGGCGCGAAAGAGCCGGTGTTGAAGAGCGACTACCGCGCCAAGCTCGGCCAGGCGGTCAATCTCGCCGAATTGCGGAAACAGAAGCTTCAGGTCGAGGAATACGTGACCCAGCTCGAGAAGCAACTTCCCGGCAAGGCCGAGATGGATGCGCTGCTCTCGGACATCAACCAGGCCGGCCTCGGCCGGGGGCTGCAGTTCGAGCTGTTCCGGCCCGGCGCGATCGTCGTGAAGGACTACTACGCCGAGCTGCCGATCGCGATTCGGGTCTCCGGCCGCTACCACGACATCGGCGCCTTCGCCGGCGACATCGCCAACCTCTCCCGGATCGTCACGTTGCACGACATGCTGATCACCACGCCGGCCCGCGATGCGAACGGCGTGCTGACGATGGATGCGACGGCGCGCACCTACCGCTACCTCGACCCGTCCGAGATCGAGGCGCTTGCCCAGGCGGCCGCAGCCGCGAAGCGGGGCAAGAAATGACGCGGGCCAGCGTGATGCCGCGTGCCCTGTCGATCGTCGCCTCGGTCTGCCTGCTCGCTTCGACGCTCGTCGCCTGCGGTGGCGAACAAGAAGAGCTCACGAAGTGGATGGACCAGCAAACGCGGGAGGTCAAGCCGAGCGTGGCACCCCTCTCGCCGCCGAAGAAATTCATCCCGCAGGCCTATCTCGCGACGAACGGCGTCGAGCCGTTCAGCACGCAGAAGCTCACCGTTGCGCTGAAGCAGGAGGCGCGGCAGCCGAACTCGCTGCTCGCCGGCGAGCTCAACCGCCGCAAGGAGCCGCTCGAGGCCTATCCGCTCGACGCCATGACGATGGTCGGCAGCGTGGTCAAAGGTGGCCGGCCGTATGCCTTGCTGCGCGTCGATCGCCTGCTCTACCAGGTCAAATCGGGCGATTACCTCGGTCAGAACTACGGGAAGATCGTCAAGATCTCCGAGACGGAGCTCGATCTCCGGGAAATTGTCCAGGACGCTGCAGGCGAATGGATCGAGCGCACCACTGCTCTGCAGCTCCAGGAAAAGGCCCGATGAAGCGCAATCAGGAAAACCACATGTCAGCCAAGGGGTGCTTGCGTGCCATGGCGCTCGCATTCTTCGTCGGCCTGCCGGCGTCGGTCTGGGCCCAGGTGTCGATTCAGTCGATCACGAGCGAACAGCAGGCTGGCGCGAACGTGGTCCGGATCGAGATGTCGGAGGCGCTGCCGGCCATTCCGGCCGGCTTCACGGTGCAGACACCGCCGCGCATCGCGATCGACCTGCCGGGCGTGGTCAACGGCCTGGCCAAGTCGAGCGTCGAGATCAACCAGGGCAACCTGCGCTCGGTCAACGTCGCGCAGGGCGGCGCGCGCACGCGTCTCGTGCTCAACCTGAAGTCGGCGGCGAACTACCGCGCCGAGCTGCAGGGCAAGGCGCTGCTGCTCGTCGTCGACGGCGCCGGGGTGCCCTCGACCGACGCCGCCGCCCCGGCGAGTCGGCTCGTCGCGGCGCAGCCGGTGCACTTCGCGCCGAGCGTCGGCACCACGCCGCTGCCGCTCAAGGACATCGACTTCCGCCGCGGCGCCGACGGTGCGGCGCGCATCATCGTCGAGATGCCGAACAACCAGGTCGGCGTCGACATCCGGCAGACCGGCCAGAGCCTCGTCGTCGAGTTTCTCCGCTCGACGCTGCCCGAGAGCCTGCGCCGGCGCCTCGACGTGGCCGATTTCGGCACGCCGGTCCAGACCGTCACGACGACGCAGTCGGGCGACCGCGTCCGCATGGTGATCGATCCGCGCGGCTCGTGGGAGCACAGCGCCTACCAGAGCGACAACCAGTTCGTCGTCGAAGTACGGGCGCTGAAGGTCGACCCGAACAAGCTGGTGCAGGGGCCGGGCTATGCCGGCGAGAAGCTCTCGCTCAACTTCCAGAACATCGAGGTCCGGGCGCTGCTGCAGGTGATCGCCGACTTCACGAACTTCAACGTCGTGACCAGCGACACCGTGACCGGCAGCGTCACCCTGCGCCTGAAGGACGTGCCCTGGGACCAGGCGCTCGACATCATCATGCAGGCCAAGGGCCTCGGCCTGCGCAAGTCCGGCAACGTGATCCTGATCGCGCCGAAAGACGAGCTGAATGCGAAGGAGAAGATCGAGCTCGAGGCGCGCCAGCAGATTGCCGCGCTCGAGCCGGTGCGCACGCAGGCGTTCCAGCTCAACTACGCCAAGGCCGAAGACGTCGCCAAGGGCCTCACCGGGCAGAACGCCGGGCAGAGCAACAGCGGTGGCGGCGGCGCGTCCGGAAGCGCTTCGGCGTCGACCGGCATCCTCTCCTTGCGGGGCAGGTTGAACTACGAATCGCGCACCAACCAGCTTTTCGTGAGCGACATCCCGAGCAAGCTCGAGGAAGTGCAGGCGATGATCGCGAAGATTGACATCCCGGTGCGCCAGGTGCTGATCGAGTCGCGCGTGGTGCTGGCGACCGACACCTTCGGGCGATCCCTCGGCGTGAAGCTCGGCGCGACCGACCTGCGCGGGATCAACGGCGGGACCCCGGGCTACAGCGTCGGCGGCGGCAACCGGGTGACGATCGGCGGCAACCTGAACGCGATCGGCGCGCAGACCAACCAAACCACCGGCGGCCTCACCTACAGCGACTCGAACTTCGTCAACCTGCCGGCCACCGGCCAGGGCGGCAGCGACCCGGCGAGCTTCGCGGTGTCGCTCTTCAGCGCCGCCGCCAACCGCTTCCTCAACCTCGAGCTCTCGGCGATCGAGGCCGACGGCACCGGCAAGATCGTCGCCAGCCCGCGCGTCATCACCGCCGACCAGAAGCTCGCGATCATCGAGCAGGGTGAGGAAATTCCCTACCAGACGCAGTCGGCCAACTCCGGCCCGACGACGGTCTTCCGCAAGGCCAATCTGAAGCTGGAAGTGACGCCGCAGATCACGCCGGAGGGCAACGTCATCCTCGACGTCGACGTGACCAACGATGCCCGCGGCGCGTCGGCCGGCACGGCAGGCTTCGCGATCAACACCAAGCACGTCAAGACGCAGGTGCTGATCGAGAACGGCGGCACCGTTGTGATCGGCGGCATCTACACGCAGAACGAGACCGACGATGTCAGCAAGGTGCCGCTGCTCGGCGACGTGCCGGTGCTCGGGAACCTGTTCAAGACGCGAACCAAGACCTCGTCCAAGTCGGAACTGCTGATCTTCCTGACGCCGAAGGTCGTGACCGAGCGCACCGCGGCGCGCTGAGGCGTCGGTGCCCGATCGATCCGCTTCTTTCTGGAACGACATGACATTGCAATCGATGATGGTGCGAAACACGTTGGCGTTCCTCGGGGCAGCGCTTTTGCTCGCTGCGTGCGGCGGGGGCGGCGGCAGCGCCGGGACGCCGGTGCTCGGCAGCGGCTCGGGGACGGGCGGCTCCACGACCGCCGGCGGCACGACGACCGTGGCGGCCGCGCCGGTCATCACGCTCGGCCTGTCCAGCACCACCGTCACGTCGGCGAGCCCGGCCACGGTCACGGCGACCGTCGTCGACACGGCGGGCAATCCGCTGCCCAACCAGGTCGTGTCGTTCGCCACCGCGGCGTCTTCCGGCGTGCTGACACCGTCGTCGGCCTTGACCGACAGCAGCGGCGTCGCGACGGTGCGGCTCGCGCCCGCGGCCACCACCACGGTCGGCGCCGACACGGTCACCGCGTCAGTCACGGTCAACGCCCTGAGCTCGACCGCTTCGGCCGGCTTCCAGCTCAGCGCGACCAACGTCACGGTGTCTTCGTTCAGCTCCGACAGCGGCACGACGGCGCTCTCGGCGTACGGGCAGACCACGCTGACGGTGCAGGTCAGCGGCGCCGCGACCGGCTCCTCCGTCGGGCTCACCCTCACGTCCGCCTGCGTGGCCGCGGGCAAGGCGACCCTGTCGCCGACCTCGACCACCACGACGACCGGCACCGCCACCTTCCTGTTCAAGGACACCGGCGGTTGTGGTTCGGTGCTGGCCGCCGACAGCCTGCAGGTGGCCGTCACCGGCTCTGCCGCGGGCAGCACGCTGTCGCTGCCCCTCACCTCGCCCGCGGCGAGCAGCATCACCTTCGTCTCGGCGTCGCCGGAGCAGATCTACCTCGCCGGCTCGGGCTACGTCTCCACCTCGCTCGTCACGTTCAAGGTGGTCGACATCTCCGGCAATCCGTTGCCCGGGAAAAGTGTCGGCCTGTCCGCGACGACCTATACCGGCGGTCTCACGCTCGACGGCACCTCGGCCACCCTGAACAAGACCAGCGATGCGAACGGGCTGGTCACGGCGCTCGTCAATTCGGGCACGGTGCCCACCCCGGTGCGGATCAAGGCGGCGCTGAGTTCGCCGGCGGTGACGACCTCGTCGAGCAACCTGTCGATCGCGGTCGGCCTGCCGACCCAGACTGCGTTCTCGCTCGCTCAGGCAACCCGCAACATCGAGGGCTTCAACATCGACGGGACTGCGAACACCTACACGGTGATCGCGTCCGACCGGATGGGCAACCCGGTGCCGGCCGGCACCTCGATCAACTTCGTGGCCGAGGGCGGCCAGATCGTCGGCATCGGCCAGATCACCGCCACCGCCGCCGGCCTGTCGCAGGCGACCGCGGCATTCCAGTCGGCGAGCCCGCGGCCGGCCAACGGACGCATCACGATCGTCGCGTACGCGCTCGGCGAGGAGTCGTTCCTCGATCTGAACGGCAACAACGTCTACGACCCTGGCGAAGACTTCCAGGACCTGGGCGACGTGTTCGTGTCGCGCGCCTTCTCGTCGACGTTCGACCCGACGGTCGACCAGTTGATTCCCCAGACGCTCAGCACGACCGGTGCGTGCGTCAACGCGAGTTCGCCGCTGCTGACGCTCGATGCGAGCATCCCGTCGGCGGCGGTGGTCAATGGGGCAAACCGGTGCACCGGCACGTGGGGCCAGGCCTACGTGCGGCGGGCGACCGAGACGGTGCTGTCGACCTCGTCGGCCCGGCCGCTGTGGTTGTCGGTGCCGGGAACGCTCGAAATCACTGGCTGCACGGCTTCGGGCTTGGTGAACAGTTCGTTGCGCGCGGTGACCAACGAGCGCTTCGGTGCGTCGGCCGTCTACAACGTCGCGGCAACGGGCTCGTTGAGCGTGATCGCGTCCGACGCCAACGCGGTGCGCCTGAACCCGATGGCCGCCGGCACGACCGTGACCGCCTCGAGCAGCACCAACATCACGGCCTCGGTCATCGGCGGTTCGCCGGTTCCCAGCACGACCGAGGCGACCGCCGTCGGGATCAGCTACTCGTTCACCACAACGCCCGCCACCGGCTACATCGCTCTCAACTTCACGTCGCCGAGTGGCCTCGTCACCACTTACACGGTCAACCTGAGCCAGGGCAACGTGCCGTTCAGCGGCGCCACCGCTTGCGGCCGCTGATCGCCCTCGTCGGCCTGCCCGGTTGCGGCAAGACCACCGTCGGCCGGCAGGTCGCGCGGCGGCTCGATCTGCGCTTCGTCGATTGCGACGTCGAGATCGAGGCCCGCCTCGGCGAGTCGATCCGGAGCTTCTTCGACCGCGAAGGCGAAGCCCGCTTTCGCGACATCGAAGCGGCGACGATCGACGAGTTGACCCGCGGCGATTCGGCCTTGCTCGCCACCGGCGGCGGCGCGGTGTTGCGCCCGGCCAACCGCGAAGCGCTGCGGCTTCGCACCACGGTCGTCTACCTGCGGTCGCGCCCCGAGGAACTCGCCCGCCGCTTGCGCCACGACTCGAAGCGCCCGCTGCTCCAGGTCGCCGACCCGTTGCGGCGCCTGCGCGACCTCCACGCCGTGCGCGACCCGCTCTACCGCGAGACGGCGCACTACGTGGTCGAGATCGGCCGGCCGACGCTCCCGGCCCTCGTCAACACGCTGGTGATGCAGCTCGAGCTCGCCGGGGTGCTGGACGACGGGCGACCGGCCGACCTTCCGGCGGGCCCGCGCTCGCCGTAGTGCCCGGCCCCCGGCGCGCCCGCGCCTGCTCGATAATCTCCGGACCATGAACCGCCCGCTGACCGAGCGCGTCGCGATCGAACTCGGCGACCGCAGCTACGCCATCCTCGTCGGCCCCGGCCTGCTCGACGAAGCCACGCACTACGCATTGCCCGGGGCGGGGCGGCACGCCGTGATCGTCACCAACGTCACCGTCGCACCGTTGCTCGCCGACCGGCTGCGGACCGCGCTGGCGCCGTCGTTCGACCGGGTCGAGGTCGTCACGCTCCCCGACGGCGAGAGCCACAAGGACTGGTCCACGCTGAACCTGATCTTCGACGCGCTGCTCGCCTCGGGCGCCGACCGCAGGACGACGCTCTTCGCGCTCGGCGGCGGCGTGATCGGCGACATGACCGGCTTCGCCGCCGCCTGCTACATGCGCGGCGTGGCGTACGTGCAGGTGCCGACGACGCTGCTCGCGCAGGTCGACTCGTCGGTCGGCGGCAAGACGGCGATCAACCATCCGCTCGGCAAGAACATGATCGGCGTTTTCAACCAGCCGCGGCTCGTCGTCGCCGACACCGACACGCTCGCGACGCTGCCGCCGCGCGAGATGCGCGCCGGCCTGGCCGAGGTCATCAAGTACGGCGCGACGCTGGACGACGCGTTCCTCGGCTGGATCGAGCGCCACCTCGACGCCCTGCTCGCGCACGACGACGCGGCACTCGTCCACGCCGTGCGGCGCTGCTGCGAACTCAAGGCCCGGGTCGTCGCGCAGGACGAGCGCGAGGCGGGCCTGCGCGCCGTGCTGAATTTCGGCCACACCTTCGGTCATGCGATCGAGGCCGGGCTCGGCTTCGGCACCTGGCTCCACGGCGAAGCCGTCGCCGCCGGGATGGTGATGGCGGCCGATCTGTCGGTGACGCTCGGGCTCGTCGCGCCGCCGGTCGCCGGGCGGCTGCGGGCGCTCGTCGAGCGGGCGGGGCTGCCGGTGTGCGGCCCCGCGCTCGGCAGTGGCCGCTATCTGCAACTGATGCGCGGCGACAAGAAGAGCGAAGCGGGGTCGATCCGCTTCGTGCTGCTCGACGCGCCGGGGTCGGCGGTCGTGCGCGGCGCGCCGGACGACGTCGTCGCGCGCGTGCTCGATCGGAACGTGAGCGCGACGGTCGGCTGAAGGCGCCCGCCGTCAATCGGCGAGCGGCACCTCGCGCCAGTTGAGTCGGCGGGTCGAGTTGCCGCCGTTCGGGGACAGACCGGGCGACTTGACCGTGCCGCCGCTGCCCAGCAGCCCCGTGAGGGTGCCGTTGTAGCTGATGAGACTGTTGTCGGTCACCACGTCCGTGGTCGGAAGATAGGAGACGATGGCGCTGGTGGTGTCCAACACAATCGACCTCGCGCTTCCGAAGTTGATGACGTAGTAGGCCCCCGAGCCCCCCGGAGAGCAGGCGTTCCCGTTCGGCTCGACGGTCGAGAAGGCGACCGCGCCGTTCGATGTCGACGGATCGATGAGCACGCGCGACGCCGGTCCCGGGCTCGGGTTGACGAGGTCGATGTACCACCCGGCGGCGGTGACGGCGGCCGTGCTCGCGCCGCTGGTGAGGCTCGAGGTGTTGTCGTGCAACTGCGACCGCGAGATCGGGAACGTGACGCCGCTCGGAGCCGTGGCGTTGAACGCGGCGTTGGTGCCGTCGATGATGGCGTAGAAGCTCTGAAACGGCCCGGGGGGTACCTGCCCGGCGGGCAAGGCCTGCCCGATGTCGCTGCTGTCGAGCAGGCGCCCGGTGCCGACGAGCACGAATCGATTGCCGGTCGACGGGTCGATCGCGATCCGCGGCCGCGTCGTGACGGGCTGCGCCGCGTGCGAACTGCTGCCGTCGGTGAACTGTGCGAGGCGCAGCGGCGCAGGGTAGGCGGTGCCGAACGCCCCGGTCACGTCGACCCGCCACAGGTTGCCCTGCAGGTCGCCCGCGTACAGCGCGTCGGCCGTGCCGTCGGTGCCGTCGACGGACCAGGCGTTGACGTGCGCGAGCCCCGCGCTGCCGGACGGCATCGTCACCGTTTCGAGCAACTTGCCGGTCTTCGGGTTCAGGAACATCAGGTGGCCGACGCCGTCGGCGTTGTTGTAGCCCGAGGGCAGCACCACCACCCAGCCGTACTTCTTCGTCTTCACGACTGCCGCCTCGCCGAAGCTGTAGCCGAGATACTGGGCTTGCGTAAATTCCCACAGCACCTTCGACGCGAGCGTCAATTCATTGGTCATGCTCGCCGGGTCGGTAATGTCGAGCGCGAAGAACGCCCTGCCGCCCTTGCCCAGGCCGCCGATCAGCACGCTGTGCCAGTCGGGCGACCAGGACGTCGGCGGCGCCGCGGTGCCGTCCGAGGTCCGGTTGAAGTCGATGTCGAAGGACTGCGCGGTCGCGTCGACCATGTAGTGGTGGACGAAGTTCGGGTTGCCGAGCGAAGCCAGGCCGTCGACGTTGGGCGTTCCGTTCGGGCCCTGGAACAGGGCGTTGGGCACGTAGGCGAACAGTTCCTTCCCGGCGCCGGTCGCGGTCGAGGTCGCGAGGTTGCCGTTGACCGCGTGCAGCATGCCGTCGTTGGCGCCGACGTAGACGACGGTCGGCCGGGTGGCCTGCGGGGAGCCGGTCTTGAAGGCGTTGTAGCCGGGGTTGGTCGAGTCGGAAAAGGTCGAACTCGGCGGGCCGACGATCGTGGGCTTCGAGTTGACGATGTCGCCGAGCAGGCTGACGCGGGTCCGATAGGGCCGGCTCGGGTCCGCCACGGTCGCGGTTGCCAGACGTTCCTTCGTTCGGTCGCCGCGCAGGTAGGCGAGGAAGCTGGCGGCGTCGTTGCCCGCGACGTAACTCGTGTCGAGCGCGGCGAGCTGGCTCGTGTTGAGCGCCGTCGCGCCGGGGCCGGCGCCGGTGGTGGCCTGGAACTGCACGCCGCGGGAGGCGATGGTGCTGCTGGTGCTGACGCTCCAGGTCGCGATGCTGCGGTTCGCCGGCCCCTGGGCGGTGAGGATTTGCCCGAACTCGCGGCCGGGAACGACCGTCGGCGTGCCGGTCGACGAGAACGTGGTGAACGAGCCCTTCAGGGTGCCGGACCAGTTGGACGCGTCGTAGCTGCTGGAAAAACTCGAGGTTCCCGCCGAGCTGACCTGCGGCAGCGCCGTCACGAAAGAAGAACTGTAGGTCTGTCCGGCCGCGCTGGCGATGGCGGCGAATGCCGTGGTCAACCCGTTCTGCATCAGATCCGGCCGGCCGCCGGAAAAGTAGTTGTTGGGCAATTTCTGGCCGGAGGCCGGGTCGACGGCAACCCCGTTCCACCAAGATGCGTCGGTCAGGCTCGCCGTCGCGCTGTAGGGCTGGAAGTCGGGCGGCACGGTGAAGCCGCCGTACTTGGTGGCGAGGTAGTACTGGTTGTTGACCCCGTATCGCTGAAATTCCTGGACGTCGACCCAGTAGGTGTCGACGGTCATGTTCTTCGATTTCCCCTGGATGTCAGGGCGGATGTCGGAGGTGTGGGCGTCGTAGGCGAGCCCGGCTATCAGCGCCGAAGTGTTCCCACCGCTGCAGCACGGGTTCCAGGGGTTCACCGCGCCGGTCAACCCGGTCAGGGACGGGACGGTCGTCGCGGTGAAGCCCTCCATCTTGCCGATCTGCAGGGTCGCGGCGACCGCATCTGTCGTGTGGTCGGCCACCACTTCCGGCGGCTTCGTCGGTTCGCCCGCGGTCGGGGTGTTCCCCGGCACGTTCTTGTCATTCCAGGTGTTGACGTCGCCGATGCCGAGAACGAAATTGCGCTGGCAGGAAAAGATGATCGGGTCGTCCCAGGTCAGGATGGCCGGAAATCCGTCGAGCAGGCGATTCCTGTCGGAGGTTCCCAACGTTCTCGTGTCGGACCATTTGAATACATTGCCGAGATTGCGGAAGTAGCGCAGCGAGGCGTAGTAGAGCTCGCTGACCGGGTCTTGGCTCTTGTAGCCCTGGCGCGTTATTTCGCCGAACTTGTTGATGTAGTTCAGCACGCCGCTGTCGGAGACGCCGGAGCCGGTGGCATCGGCAGGGTCGGGGTTGCGGACGAACACGCCGGTCGACGCGTCCCATTCCTGGGCGCTGTTGACGACGTCGGCACTGGCGTAGACGGGCTGGTAGGGCCCGACGAATTTCTGCCTCGCGCGCAGGACGCCTGCGTCGCGCGTCGCGCTTGGGTCGTTCAGGTAGCCGAAGGCGCTGTAACGCAACTGGCGGTTGTACTTTTGCAGCAGCCCCTCGGGCTTCGCGTTCGAACCGTAGGCCGTGCAGTTGGCCTCGAGGCCGCCTGCGGCCGTCGAACCGTCACAAACCTTGGCGCGGACGAAGACTTCGTACAGGGACGAGGGCAAGACCGGAGCGTTGGTGTAGGGCGCAGCGCTGCCGCCGAGAGTGGCGCCGCCCCCGATGTCCGTGAAGTTGCTGTTCAGCGGCGTCGTCCACTGCAGCTTCAGGTTCGAGGGGCCCGTGGACTGCAAATAGTCGATCTGGATGCTGATCGTGTCGCCGGCGTTGAACGTCAACGGAATCAGGGACGTGGCGGGACTCGTGAGGAACGTCGCGGCGACGACCAGAAGACCGTTGATGTAGACAACGGCGGTATCTTTCCCGTAGGCGCGAAAGACATAGGTTCCCGAGGCCGGGGCGGTCACTTGCGTGACGAACCGGGCCGTGTAGTTGGTCGCATTGACGCCGGGTCCGGGCGACCCGGATCCCGGGATCGACGACGTGCCCGACTCTTGTCGCTGAAGGACCGGCGGTCCCAAGAACAGGAGGTTGTTGAAGTAGCTCACGTCGTAGACCGGGGGCTGCGCGACGCTGAACTGCAGCTTGTTCCCGTCGCCAAAGATGCGCGTCGTGAAGCCGGTGGCGCCGGCCGCCCCGAACGGCGTCGCGCCGGCGACGTCCGCCGTGGCGAGGCTGCTGTCCGGAAAATTGCTCAACCCGCCCTGGCCGGACGCCCACGCCTTTTCGATCACCGTCGACTGCGCCGTGTCGATGACGCGGTAGCCGCCGGTCAACACCCACCGGAAGGTGTCGATCGTCTGCATCGAGGCCCAATTGAGAAAGTTGCCGCTCCACTGCCCCGTGCACAGATGGCTGTTCGCGGTGCCGTTCGGCGAGAAATAACTGGCCGGGGCGGTGGTGTTGGGGCTGCTGGTCGAGTCGGTGCTGTTGTAGGTGTAGGCGTAGCACTTGTTCGGGTCGAAGTACCCCAGATACTCGCTGGCGGCGGCGTAGGTGCGGTTGGTGTGCGCGACGCTCACCGCCGTCGGGAACTCGACCGACAGCGTGAGCGCCAGATTGCCCGGCACGGTGTAGGTCGACAGGGGCGGCTGGTCCGCGAGCGCCGTTTGGGCCTGCACCGGCACGCAGGCGAAGCTCCACAGGGCGGCGGTGACCGCGAAGCTGGTGCGGGCGCGAACCCGGGTCGGCTGAGTCATGGCGTGCGGATCCTGGCTGTGCGTTCGGACGCGGTCCGAGACGGGGTGCGCCTTCACGAGGGCACCGAGAACGTCGACTGGAAGAAGGATTGCGTGTTCCGCGGGCCGGTGATCCGGGCGCTCAGGCGGTACAGCACGAACTGCGCGGCGGACGAGGTGCAGCCGGCGCAGCGCGCGCCCGAGTCGGCGCTTCCCGGCTGGTCGGTGCCGGGGCTCGGCGGCAAGGCCATCGCACATTGCGCCACCCCGAGCATCTTCTCGTCGCCGGCCGATGCGCAGAGGCGGTCGACGACCATGAGCGCCGTGACACCGTTGCCCAGATCGAGCTGGTACGCGGGGTTCAGGACGAAGCTGTTGTTGATCTGGTCGACGCGGTCGTCACGGGTCAGCACGTCCGGAATGCCCTGTGCGTCGACCGAGAGGATCGTCGCGCTGTAATTGATGACGGTGTTGGTGGTGGAGCTGTTGGCCCGCTGCCCCTTCGTCGCCAGCACGCCGCTGGCACTGTTGAAGGCCGCCAGCGCCGCCGTCACGGTGCGTTCCCCCTGGTTCTGCAGGTCGCGCTTGAAGCCGATGTTGCCGGCCTGGAACAGCGAGCTGTTGAACGAGCGGACCATCGCCGCGGCGCCGATCATCAGCACCAGCAGCGCGATGAGCGCGAAGAGCAGCACGACGCCGCGCTGCCGCCGGGGTGCGGTGAACGTCCTCATGGCGCCAGCAGCACGTTGCGCAGCGGGATGGTCATCTCGACCGTCCGGTAGCGGTAGTAGGGCGGCGCGGTGGCGAGCGCCGGGGCGTTGACCTGCAGCGTCGTGGGGAGGTCCTTGAACAGCACCTGCCGGACGCCGGCGACCGGCTTCTGCTCGCCGATGGCCGTGCGCAGGACGAGGCCGATGCGGATCGCGACGATGCCGTGGAGCGTGTTCTGCGAGGCGGTCGTCGGCGGGTTGGGCAGCAGGTCGGCCGGCGCGTAGCCCGAATCCGTCGCGCTGTGCCAGGTGATCCCCGGCCCGGGGCTGGCCTGGAAAGGATAGGGCACGGTGCCGTAGACGGCGTTCATCTGGACCACGCCGTCGGCGATCGCCTGGCCGTCGTCGTCGATCGCGCTGGCGGCTGCCGGCAGCAGGTCGCTGCTGACGAGCGTGTTCTTCGTGGTGTCGACACCGATCACCGAGAACTGCGGCAGATTGTTGTTGACGTTGCCGAGCTGGGCGAGCACCGCGGTGGTCGTCTGGCCGTAGCTGGTGAGGCCCGGCCCCCCGGACACACCGCCCGCATAGGCACCGCCGAGGGGCAGCGACTGGTCGGCGCTGCCGTTCGTCGCCCCGCTCGAGAAGGTCGTGACCTGCTGCACCAGGCAACTGCCGGGCACGGCCGGGTCGGCAATGGCGACCAGGTCGCCGCTGCGAAAGCCGAGTGTGTTGTTGAGCCGAATCACGCTGGCCGTGACGCTGGGCAGCACGACCGGTGGCACCTCGACCAGCCCGCCGGCGCCGGCCATCACCATCACCAGGTCGCCCCCGGCGCCGGCGAGCCCCGCGCCGATGACCACCGGCGCGAGCGAGACCGGGGTGGTCCAGCCCGCATAGGGCTTGCCCGCCGCGAAGGTGTGCGGCAGCACGCCGCCGCTCGTGTTCTTGGCGAACAGCTGGCAACCGGCGAGCTTGGTCCAGGCTTGCGCGAAGCCCGAGCCGGCGCTGCGGATCTGCCGGTCGAGCACGTAGGCGACGTAGCTGCCCGACTGGTTGATGTCGTTGACCGCGGTCGAGCCGCGCTTGTCGCTCTCGCTGCCGACCATGACCGCGGCGATCGCGACGGTGACGACGAGGCCGATCGCCATCGAGACCATCAGCTCGATGAGCGAGAAGCCGGCGGCGCGGCGCTTCATTGCAGCACCGCCGTGGTCGTGTAGGCGTTGCTCGCCGATGCCGAGGGGGCGGTCGGCGATTTCCAGTAGATCGTGATCGGCATCTGTTTGTCGTTCGCCTGCAGCGCACCGAAGACGACCGACCCGTTCGGCAACGACGACGCCGCGCTCGCGCTCCACGCCACGGCCGACGGCACGGCGATCGTCCCGGTGGCGCTCGGCGCGAGCACGACCGAGGTGACGATCTCGTTGGCGAACAGGGCGGCGCGGTTGCTGTCCTCGGCGCTCAGCGCGAAGGTGTGGGCGCGGCTCTGCAGGCCGACCAGGCCGAGCAGGCCGAAGGAGAAGATCAGCAGGGCAACGAGCACCTCGATGAGGGTCATGCCGCGCTGCGGGGGGGCGGGGCGGTTCATCAGCAGCCGTCCGGCGAATTTGCGGAGAAGGCGCGCCGCGGGTCGCAGAGGCGCACCTGGCCGCCGACCGCCACCCGCACCTGGAGACTCACGTCCGCCCCCGATCGCGACACCGCGTAGACGATGGGCGGCGACGACACGCTGCAGGTCGCACTGCCCAGGCCGGGGCTCGCGCCGCCGAGGTCGGTGAGGCGCCCGTTGCTGTTGAAGCAGAGCACCGCCGGACCGATGACGCCGACGCCCGAGGCCACGTCGGTGAGCGAGCCCGAACCGTTCTGCACCGCCGAGGCCGTGCCCCCGCCGGCGTGCGGGATCGTCTGCACCCACCAGTTGATGCCGTTGGGCGAAGGAGTGACGTTCAGCGCCGGCGTCGCGTTGGTCAGCGCGAAGACGGTCTGCTGGTTGGTGCGCAGCGCCTCGGCGCGGGCGATGCGGATGCCGTTCTGCAAGGCGTCGGCGACGGTGCGCACCTGCGTGCTCTTGATCATCGACGTGAACGCCGGCAGGCCGAGCAGCAGCAGGATGCCGAGCAGCGCGAGCGTGACCATCAGCTCGATGAGGGTGAAGCCGCGGTCGGCGGGCCGTGGTGCAGCGGCCGGGCTTGTCAGCACGCCTGCCCTCGCTTGGTCACCCAGCAGGTGTTGGGGTTGGGCGTCGGCCAGCCGGCCGGAGGGGTCGGTGTGCTCTTCGCGAACCCGTTCGACGGGTCGAGCGTCAATGTGTAGGTGACGTTGGCGACCGGGCCCGAGCCCGTGGCCGTCAGGATGTAGCCGGTGAGGGTCGGCGTTCCCGCGCCGGTGCAGCTGACGACGAAATTGCCCTGTGTCCGCGCGCTCGCGGTCCCGCTGCACGGCGGGCTGACCTGGTTCGCGCCGGTGCCGGCGGTCGCATAGGTCCGGTTGTCCTGGTAATACCGCTCCATCGACGTCTGCATCGTCGACAGCAGCGTCGTGCCGTCGGTGAGGTAGCCGCGCAGCATGTAGTCGCGGTAGCTCGGCAGCGCCACCGCGGCGAGGATGGCGACGATCGCCACGACGATCATGACCTCGATCAGCGTGAAGCCGTGGGCCGTCGAACGGGAAAGTGGGCGCATGGCGGGCGTCGGTGGTGGCGATCGGAGGCGCAGTGTGCCGGTATTCCTGCGCCGCGATGAGGTGAATCGCCACCGAAAAGCCCGCCATCCGATGGACGGCGGACTGCGCCCGACGAGCGGTGGCTCAGGGGCCGCCGACGGTGAAGATCTCGACCCGGCGGCGGGCCGCCACGGGCTCGCCGGCGCGTCGCGCGGGCCGCATCTCGGTGCGGGCCAGGCGTGCGGCGAGGGCCTTGCGCTGGTCGGGCGAGAGCCGCGTCGGCTCGTCGACGCTGCAGTAGAGGACGCTGCCATCGCGGCCGGTGAAGAGGGTGAACACGATGCGCGACGTGGCGAGCGCGTCGAGCTCGGCCGGGTCGAGGTCCCATTGCGAGACCGGCTCGGCGGTGACGTCGACCTCCTGGGTGCCGTAGAAGCGGTAGGCATCGGCGGGGGTATCGGCGTCGACGGCCGCGCCGGCGCTGCCCGCCGGCGCCGCGGCAACGTCGACGATCGGCGGCGGGCGCCGGGGCGCTCCTCGGGCGGGCGGATGTTGGCCACGGGGGGGTCGCCGCCCTGGAAGATGGAGCCCTGGTAGGAGGCGGGCAGGAAGCCGTTGGTCCAGTTGGACGTGGCGCTGCTGGGCGCCCCCCG
>CAZZWY010000011.1:0-21304 GCA_964657785.1 uncultured Acetobacteraceae bacterium | reverse complement strand
CCGAGCCGCTGACCCCCATCATCACAAACACATGCGCGCTCATGCTGCACCTCCTTCGGCGCCGGCGGCGACCACATGCAGCGAGCCGTCGACCGCGAGGCACAGGCGCTCGCCTTCGCGCAGCTCGACGCTCAGCGCCTGCTGGCGCCAGAAGTCCGCGGCATCGTCGGCCTGCTCGCGGGCCCGGCGCTCGGCGTTGAGCTGCTCGGCCAGTTCGGCGGCGTGCTGGCGCAGATGGGCGAGCTCCCAGCGGTCAAGACGACGGCGCAGCGCCCGGTACTCGCGCGGGGTGAACCCCAGGCGACCGGCGTCGGCGAGGCGTGGGGCCGTGGTGGAATTGCATAGCGAAGGGGGTCTGCTCAGCTTTGAGCAGACCTCGGTCTTGGCCGTTAGCGCGGCACCGCCGATGTACCGCGGCGCCGGCAGGACGAGCGCCGGCCGGTCGCAGGGCAAGGCGTGCCGGACGAGCCAGCGCGGATCGAAGCCGAGCGGGCGGCCCGAGAGCTGCGGCCGGACGGCAGGGCGAGCGGCGGCGATCACAGCGTACCTCCCGTCGCATCGGCAGCGACGTCAAGCGCCGTGGCCGCGTCCGTCAACGCCCGGGCGATCATCCGGGCCTGGGTCGGAGTGAAGCGGCCGGTCAGGCCGAGCAGCACATCGTCGCCGAGCTCGACGACAACACCGCGGGCGTCACCGGCCCGCCTTGATGACCAGACCCGGGCGACCTGCGTGTCGAGCAGGAAGGCACCGTGCAGGCGCCGCGTGCGGGTCGAGAGGACCGCGGGGAAGGTGGGGAGAGAAAGAGGCGCGGGGGACGCGCCAAGGGGGGTACCAGCCATGGGAGAGGCTCCTTGCTTGCGGTTGAAGGCCGCCCCTGCGCTTCCAAACGCAGGAGGTGGCCCGAGGCAGGATTGGAAGACCGGAAGCAAGGCACCGGCGAGCACGAGGCTCCCCCACCTCGGACCACCAAACCGGTGAGCCGAGACGTTCATGACGCGCACGAAAAAGCCGCTCTGAGGCGGCCGCGCGCCTTGCTGTTACCGGGCTTCCAAACCCGACCCCCGATGTGCGGGGGCGAGCGGAATGTAGCCGGGCCGAGCAAAGCGCGTCAAGCGCGATCAGACCACCGCTTGTTCGTTGTGCGAATCCGCCCGAGTCGGGGGATGTCGCAGCCCGCCGAAGGCGGGAGCTGGTGCAGAGTGCCGTGCAGAAGTGCAACAACTGAACTTCTTTCCCGTGGGGCTGACACGGCCTCAACAGCAAACAAAGGTTGTCACGTCAACACTTCCTTGCCCACCACTTTGCCGCCGCCGGCACTTTCACGTCGCAGCGAGTTTGCAGGTCAGCGCTTTGGTCGTGTAGACTTGCGTCATGGAAAAATCTGACGTCACTCTGCTACTACGCGCCGCGGAAGATGAGCTGCAACACCTAGACGTAGAAATTGGTCGGCTGCAGTCAATGATCAGCCGCCGCGATCAGCTTCGCGCCTTCGTGCAGATGGGAAAGGCGCTGTTTGCCGATGACACTGGCAAAGACGCTGACGACATTGCCCTCGCCGCTGCTCTTGCCGAGACTCGGGCGCCCAAGGTGGTGCCCGTCGGCATGTTTCCTGCCAACTCGGGTCGTCACCAGATTCGGGAAGCCGCCGCTCGGATCATCTCGGCGGAAGGGCCGACGCGGACAAAAGACTTGATCGGGAAACTTGAGGCGCAGGGAATCGAGATCCGCGGCATCAACAAGATCGACACCGTCTCGGTGATCCTAAGCCGGGCGAGGGACCGCTTCAAGGCGGACCGGTCGGCCGGCTGGTCGCTGGTTGAGAAGCAAGGGGTTGACGTTGCGTCTTCCGGCGATTCACCGGTGGCAACTGAACTGCAAACGCAACAGGAGGATGCCACTTCCGCACCGTAGGGCGGAAGGTAGAGGCCCCCGCTGCCAGGCGAGGGACCTCTTGGCGTGAACAGGGGCTAACGCCACCCACACCAGTTCTGAGCGAACAGCGGGGAGTCTATTCCTCCGCCGGTGATGGGACAACCCTTGCCCTGCAATTCCCTTCATCAAGGAATTCGCATGCATTGCACGTATCCCAAGGCGGTTCACGTGACTCGTTACACCCGGTTGAGGTTTGGCCGGCTGGAACAAGTCCGCGAACACTGCCGATCGTTCCCGTCCTGACTTTGCCGTAGCTCAGAGCTGACGGCTTGATTGCAACGAATAGCACGGCCGGCCAGAGGACCGGCCGTGGCTTTTTTCATTGCATGCGTCAGTCGACCTTCCGCGTCACCAGATGCAGGGCAAGCGTCCCCGGCGCATCCGGCGGCCGTCCAGCACGCCGCGAGTCCGCCTGCACCATGTCCACGAAGCACTTCCAGAGCGCCGCCTTCGCAGTGCCCGGCGCCCAGCCGGTCAGCCCGGCGGCCGTGGCTTCCTCGCCGGCGGTCGCCATGCGCGCAAACATCGTCAACAGCTCGATTGCCGTCAAGCGGGTCGTCGGGTCGAGCGCCCTCGCCTCGCCGAAGTCGCCTTCCGCTTCCCAGCTGTCGGCGATGGCCCGGCCGTGGCGGTTCACGTGCGCGAGCCAGTGCAGGCCGATCCAGCCCGCGCAGTCGGCGGCGCAGTTGTCGAGGGCGACGCGATCCTCGAGCGAGGACGCGATCTCGAACATGCCGTCTCCGGCGAGCGCATCCGTCGGCACGTTGATGACCCACGCCTTGCCCGGCCCGTTCGCCTGACGCAGCAGCGCCGGGTCGATCGCCAGAGAGCCGCAGGAGAGCCCAACCCGGTCCCGCCGGAGGTCGAGCTTCGAGCCGGCGCCCGGACGGTCGAACCACCGCGCACCCGCCGCAGCGATCACCTCTCCGTGCAGGGTCTCGTCGAAGTTCGAGAGCAGCAGCAGGCCGTCCTCGGTCTCATCGTGCGCGGCCATCGGATGCCGAGCGAGGAAGTCCCAGCTGCTCGAATGCAAGGCGTCCCGCCCGTAGACGCAGGACGCCAGACGCAGCGCCAGCTCTCGTCCTGCCGGATCGCCGCCCTCGGCTCGCGGGCCGTACAGGTGGACGAGGAACGGCCGCGCCCTGGCCATGGCGAAGAGCGGCGCGGCAAAGGCAGCGCAGAGCGCCAGAACGAGGCGAGCGCTGCGGGCGCTGAGCGGTCCAACCTCGCGCTGCCACTTCGACAGCCACGGGCTGCGCTGCAAGTCGCCGAGAAGCAGCTTCATGGAATTCCTTCCCATCAGTACCCGGCAGAGCGTGCGGCGCTCTCGAGCGTCTGCAAGAACGCGACCGCCTTCTGCGAATCCCTCTCCGTGGCGGTTGCGAACGTGGTCGACGCGGTGCCCATGTTGATCGTCACGGTGTGGGACGTGCTCTGCGCCTGCTGCGTCGGCGCGGAAGCGGGAGCTGCGGTCGGGGCCGGTGTGGGTGCTGGCGTTGGCGGCGCAGGGGCCGGCTTCGGCGCCCCGCTCTTGCCCGAGGTCAGCCGGTCGACGATCGACTGCGCGCTCCGCAGCGACGCGTTGACATCGGCGATGCCGGAAGCGTCGTATGACGACGCGGAGCCCTTGAGCGACTGATACATGATCGCCGCGTTGTTCTTCGCGGCTTCGAGATTCCCCTTCGCCGCCGTCAGGTCGGCGGAGGTCAAGGTGCCGGCCTTGTAGCGAGTCTCCAGGTCGACTTTCGTGCTCGTGTCAATCGGCTGGCTATCCCGCGACTTGGCAGTGGCGGCGTCGGCGGCGTTGATCGCGGCCTGCTTGGCCCGAGAGGCCTCGTCCAGCGCTTCGAACGAGACGGCCTTGAACGATGCGGAAAGGCTTTGCGCGGCGGCTTGCACCTGCCCCAACGACGAAGTCGCGGTGTTGGACGCGCTGACGACGGCTTGCCCGTACTCGTCGACCGCAATCTTCGCGCCGCGCGTCGCGGCCTCGACCTTGACCCAGTCGAGTACGACGCCGTCGTTCGCCTTGATCGACTCATTAGCCACCGTGACGAAGGCGTCCTGCAGCTCCTGTGCAGACGCCTTGCCGCTGCTCTTGAGGCGCTCGTACGCCGTGATCGCGCCGGCCACGCCCGCCGTGGCGCCGTCGCTGACGTTGTCCTTCAGCGTGACGCCGCTCGGCGTCCGCGCGGGCCTGGATCAGCGCCGGGCTCAGCTCGGCGGCTTTCGCTTTCATCTTGTCGAGTGCGTCCTGATACGCGACGCCCATCAACTTGCCCGAGGCGGCGAGATTGTCGGTCTCGGCCCGCAGCAGCGCGATCTCTTCCTTCGTCTTCGCCGCGGCAATTCGCTGGTCGAGTGCGGCGGCGAGCAGCGGTGAGGCACGCTGCGCGGAGACGCCCGCCTTCGTCAGCTCATCGCCGAACGCCGTGACCTCGGTGACGCTGTCCTGGAAGGCCTTGCTGACGCCCGTCATTAGCTCCGGCACGTCGGTCCCGAACTTCCTCGCCGCCTCCGCCAGGCCTTGAATGCCGGGCGTCAGCGCGTCGATCTTCTCCTG
The DNA here is from genome assembly GCA_964657785.1 of uncultured Acetobacteraceae bacterium. Lineage (GTDB taxonomy): Bacteria > Pseudomonadota > Gammaproteobacteria > Burkholderiales > Burkholderiaceae_C > LMDS01. Next base: position 16,809 of record CAZZWY010000011.1, on the reverse strand, counting down.
CGCTTTGGCCAGGCCGTCCGACACCTGTTGGCCCGTCAGCTGCCCCTGCTTGCCCAGCTCGGTGAAACGGTCCATGACCGCCTGCACCGCGCGCTCTGTGCCGGCGGCCTCGGTCGCCTTGTCGAGCGCGCCGGAGAGCACGCGCGCTGCGTCGTTGCCGGTGATGCCGAGCTTTTTCAGCGTCTCTCCCAGCGCGTCGACATCGTTGATAGCCTTCGTGGCGCCGGTGCTGAAACCCGTCGTCAACTCCTCCAGCGACGTGCCGGCCCGTGCGAGCGCTTGGGTTGCGATCGCGTCGAGCGCCTCTTTCAATCGTCGCGCGCCCTGCTCCGACGAGTCGAACGCAGCCTTCGCGTTCGTGGCGAAGATGGTCAAGTCAGCGCCGGAGATAGCGCCGCTTAGTGAGTCGCGCAGCTGGGCGCCGGTGATCTTGCCGCTCTGCGCCAGCGCGTCGAGCGCCGTGATGCCGTTCTTGATGCCCGATAAGTCCTGGAACTCCAGGGCCTTGCCAACCTTGTCGAGCGCGACGGAGACCTCTTCGCCCTTCGCGACCTCTTGATCGAATGTGCCGATCAGCTTGCGAGATTGGTCGTTCAGTCCGATCGCCTTGTCCGCCGCGAGCTGAAGTCTTTGCGCAAGCTCGGCCTTCGCCGCCGCGTTGGCGCGGGCCGCCTGCTCGTCTGCCTTCGTCGCCTCTTCGAGGGCTTTGATCGGCTTGTCGTAGCCAAACAGCTTTGCCGCGCCCTCGCCAATCGCGGTCCCGATCTCGCGGAAGTTGGTGAGGACGGTGACGAGCCCGAGCACCTTGAGCCCGGACAAGGCCGCGGCGAACTTTCCGGCGTTCGCAGCCGCGGCGACTCCCGCCTCTCCGGCGGCGACAGTGGCAGTCGCGTTCGCCGTCTTGGCGGCGCTGTTGGCGATCGTCGCTGCGGTGTTGGCTTGCGTGGCCGCCGTCTCGACGGCCTTCGCCTCCGCCGACGCGGCGGCCGCAGCTGCGTTCGCCAGGAACGTGCGGGCTAGGTTGACGGCGGCATAGGCCGCCGCCGCCTTGCCAGCCGAGAACAGAAGCGCGCCGATCGTCTCGAGGTTGTTCCCGAGTGCGACGATCGCCCGAGCCGCGGTGGCGCTCGCGCCGGTGGCCTTGTCGACCTCGCCGACGTAGGCGGTCCAGTTGTTCGAGAGGCTCGTGATCGCGCGGCCGATCGTGGGAGGCAGCTGGTCGAACTCGCGTTGCACGGCGGCCGACTGGCCCTGCAGCGCGCCGATGACCTGCTGCGACGTGAGCGACCCGGCTTCGCCGAGCTTCTTCAACTCGCCTGTCGTGACGCCCAGTCCGGCGGCCAAGGCCTGGGCCAGCCGCGGCGCTTGCTCAAGAACCGAATTCAGGTCTTGGCCGCGCAGCACGCCGGCGGCCAGGCCCTGCGAGAACTGCACGATGGCCGCGTTCGCCGACTCGGCCGCCTCGCCCGACAGCTGCGTCGCCTGCGTGATCGTCTCGGTCAGGCGCAGCGCGTCGGCATTCGTGAGGCCGAGCTTCTGCCCGGCCTGCTCGAGCTTCGTGAAGAGCTTCGCGACGTCGTCGACCGCGGTGCCCGTGCGCTGCGCGACGGCGAACACGCCCTGTAGCGACTGCGCGAATGCGGCGCCGTCGCCGGTGGCGATCTTGATGCGCGCGGACAGGTTGGCGTATTCGTCGGCGGTCTGGCCGATCTCTTTCGCCAAGCCGCCGACGATCGAGCCGCCGAGAGCGAGGCCCGCCACCTGCTGCAAGAGGCTGAGCTGGCCGCGAAGCGACTCGAGCACGGTCACGGTCTTCGCAGCGGCCGCGCTTTGCTGCTCGCCGGACGTGATCGCCGACGCGCCGACGCGCTGGTAGGCGTTCGCCACCTGGCCGGCCGCCGTCGCTGTCGCGGCAGCCTGATCGCGGCCGCGGGCCTGCGCCGCGGCGAGGCTTTCCAGGCTGACGCCGGCGGCGCGCGCCACTTCCGCCGCGTGGTTTTGCGCAGTGGCTTGATCCTGGATCGCGACCTGGGCCGCGTGCGCGGCCGACACGAGCCGGTCGAGCTCGGCGGCTTCCGTCGCCGTCGGCGCGGTGGTCGACGACATCGACGCGCGGAACTCGGACACGGCCGAGACGGACTGCTCAAGCGCCGTGCTCGCCTTCGCCGTCGCGGCGGCCAACTCCTGGAATCGCGCGACGGCGGCCTGTTGGGCGCCGAGCTGCTGGATCTGCTCGAGCGTCGCCTGCGCGGCGGTGCGCAGCCTCTCCTCCGCCGCCGCCAGGTTGCCGGTCTCGACGCCGAGCGCCGACAGCTTCCCGCCGGCGGCTTCGAGCGCCGCGGACTGAGCGGCGAACTTGGTGCGGGCGTCGTCGACGGCGAAACCGAGCCGCTGCTGCTGGTTCACCTGCGCGGCGGTCGGGGCCTCGGTGCTCGAAAGCTTCTCGTTGTAGGCCTGGAGCGCCGCCTCGGCCGCGGTCAGCGCGATGCGCGCCTTGTCGGTGGCGGTGCCGAGGTCGCGCAGCTGCTGGATGCCCTGCTGCTGCGCGCCGAGCTGCTTCAGGTCGTCGACGAGGGCCCGGGCGTTGACGCCCTGCAACGAGGTGCCGAGGGCGGTCAGCTCGGTGCGGATGGCCTTCGTGGCGGTGCCGAGCGCGGCTTCGGCCTCGGCGGCGGCGTTCGCGTCGATGCCGAGGGCGGCGAGCTTGCCGCGCGATGCGTCGAGCGCTGCGGTCTGGGCCGCCAGGTCGTTGCGCGCGGTGAGCGCCGCAGCGCCGAGCTTCTCGAGCCGGCCGGCCTGTGCGGTCGTCGGCGCGCCGCTGGCGTCGATCTGGGCCCGCAGCGCCGCAACAGCAGCGTCGGCGGCGGTCAGGTCAGCGGCGGCCTTCTCGGTGGCTGCGCCGAGCTCCTGGAAGCGGGCGACGGCGGCCTGCTGCGCGCCGAGACGCTGCAGCTCGGCGGCGAGCTCTGCAGCCCGGGCTGCCGCCGCCGGGTCGATCGCCTGGTCGAGCTTCTGGAGGCTCGTCGCCAGCCGGTCGACCTCGCCGCCGCCCTCGGCGTTCGCGACGATGTCGTAGACGATCTTCGGGTCAGCCATGGGTCAGGGCTCCTGCTGCTTCGGGTGCTCGATCGCCGCGCTCATGCGCTCAAGGCGCCTGCTGCCGGTCGGTGCCGAGCGCGAGGCGCCGTGCCTTGCCCTGGCTGCCGAGAAACGAGCTCGAGACCTCCTGCCGCCGGCCGCGGAGGTGCGCGAGGATCTCGGGCGTCGCGCCGATCGAGTAACTGTGCGGCGCCGAATCGGAATAGCCGGCCGCCCAGAGCGTGATGTCGGCGTCACGCAGGGCCATCGCCGCCTCGTCTCGGTCTAGCTTGAGCCGGTCGAGCTCGGCGCCTCGCAGCGCCTCCTCGGCGACCTTCAGCTGCTCGGCGGCCTTCGCCTGTTGCGCCTCGGCGCGGGTGACGGCGCCGACAGCGGCCTGCAGGCGCAGCTCGAGCGGCTCGGTCTTCTCGACCAGCTCGCGCCGGATTGCCGAAATCTGTCGCGCCGCGACGTCGGCGCCCTTGTCGTCGCCCACGTCGGCCGCGCGGGCGAGCCGGGCCTCCGCCGCGTCGATGTCGGCTTGGCGCGAACCGATGGCGTCGCGTTGGTCCTGCAGCGCGTCGCGCCGGGCCGTGAGGTCGGCCACGGTGGCGTCGACCACCTGCAGGGCCTGCCGCTCGCCATCGACCACCGCCTGGCGCTCGGCGATGCGCTGCTCGATCGTCGGTGCCGCGGCCTTGAAGGCGTCGCGCAGCTCGAGGCACTGCTGCGCGAAGTCGGCCGCGTAGATGCGCTCGCGACAGACCTGGAGGCGCCTCGTCACCGCGGCGGCGTCGTGCCGCTTGGCGGCCTCGAAGCGCCGCATCGCTGCCTGATAGTCCGCCGACGGGCCGGCGACCAGGTCGCCGCCGCTGTGGAGTCGCCCGACGATCTGCGGCTTGGCCCGCGGGAAGTCCGGCTCGCGCTGGTTGATCGCTTCGAGCTCGGCGCTCACGGCGTCTGCCTCGGCGGTGAACTGCGAGAGCATCGCGGCGAGCGCCGCGACCGCGTCCGTCGGCTGTTCGGCCGGCCGGGGATCGGGCCGCTTGGCCTTCGACGTCGTCGGCACCGCGCAGAACAGGGCGGCGCTCACGCTGCGACTCCGTAGGTCTTGTGGATGTAGATGCCGCGCAGGAGGGGTTGCGCGGTGGGCGGGGTGTGGCCGGTGCCGAAGGTCATCGCGGCCGAGTTGAAGTCGCCGCGCTGGTAGACGAGCGCGTCTACATCGCCGGCGGTGGCGTCGGTGTCGTGCACCAGCACGGCGGACGGCACCTGCGAGCCGTCGGAGGCTGCGGCCACGGACAGGACGTACTTGCCGGTCGAACTGCCGGTCGCCGTGATGCGCCCGAGCAGTGCGCCGCGAGGCAGGTTCTGGCCGGCGAGCAGCGTGCCCTTCGCCGGCGCGAGCAGGCTGCTGTTGTTGGCGATCAGCTCGACCGTGTTCGGGCTCGATGCCGACCAGACGCCGGCGGCGAGGGTGAGGTCAGTCATGGTGCTTTTCTCCTTCGGTTTTCATGAACAGGGCGACGGCGCTGGCGGCTGCCGCCCGGCAGGCGCTCGCCCGGGCTTCGGCGGCCTCCGCATCGGACGGGGCGGCTGTGCGCTTGGTCTGCGCCGGCGGTTGAATGCGCGGCGCGGCATCGGCGACCTCGGCAGATCGGGTGCGATGAGGCGACTTGCTCGGCTCGATCTGGTTGGCCCGGTTGAAGGTCGCGACCGCGCTGGCGGCCACGGCAGCGCTCGTCCGATTGCTGTCGGCGTGGAGCGCCTTGAGCGCCTGATGCACCGACAGCCCGCGCTCCGCGGCGTACGCGCGGACAGCGTCGCTCTGGTCGGGCCAAAGCGGCACGTCGGTGGAGAAAGCCTGCGGATGAATGCCGAGCGTCGTCCGGGCAGTCTCCACGCGCACGCCGACGCGAGCGGCGTAGGCCTGCGCATCGGCTTCGGTGTAGGGGCGTGGCATCGTGGTCTCTCCTGCGAGTGAGGCGCGCTGGCCGCGGATAAGGGCACCGTCGGCTGGCTAGCGTGACCGGGATCGTGCTGGCTGCGGCCGGCCAGGTCGAGCGCCGACCGGTATCAGGAAATCGGCGCGCTCATCGCAAAACTGGGCTCCCGGACGGGTTTTTGATGCCCGGCCCCCGCCCGAGGGCCGCAGCCCGGCGTCGGAGATGAGACCGTTTCCACCACCTGGGACCGACGTTGTTCAGAGAGAAATTCAGCGGTCTCCTCCGGGAAGGACCAGCGCCAGCATGCACCGCGAACCGTTGCGCCAGCACCGCGTCGAGCGTTCGAGAGGTCAGAGCCGGCAGGTATGAAAAAAGCCGCCGCATCAAGCAGCTGCCCGCCGGCTTCGATGCCCGGAAGCACCATGAAGCGGCCTTCGCCGAGTACGCGCTGCGCCGCGCGGAGCGATCGGTAGACGGCCTTCGAGTCCGCGCCGGGTCGGCCGAGGCCCTTGCGATCACGGGCCTGCCACATCAGCGTCACGGCGAGCGCCGCCTTGTTGCGGGTCAGCCCTTCCGCCCGGACGTGCCACTCGAACGCGAGCAGCACGGCGACGTCGCGCTCGACCTTCGGCGGGCGGCCGCGGCGTCGGGTCATCAGATGCCTCGGCTGAGCTGGCGCCGGCCCTGGGGCGCGGCCGGGGGTTGCTGTGAAACTGCGCCGATGCCGCGGGGGCTGCTGCCGCTCGACAAGACCATGCGCATCCTGTTCGAGCGGATCGCATCCCAATCGAGGTGCTGGAGCTTGTGCAGGCCGAGCTGGAAGGCCAACGCGAGGTTGTAGACCATGGCGTCCCAGGCCTCATTCCTCGTCTTCCGCCCGATCGTGGTCCACACACGCCGGCCGGTTTGCCGATTGATGAGCGGCCGCTCGGCGAGCAGTTGCTCGAACCACGAAGTCGGCAAGGCTGCGTTGAAGTGCATCGCGCCCGGCCCCTCGACGAGGCCGAGCCGGTTCCAGAGCCAATCCTTCGCGACGTCGGTGCCGATGGTCCAGAGCTCGGCGCTGCGCTGGTCGCGCTCGCCGCCCCAGGTGATCGACGCCTTCGTCGGCAGAGCACTTACGATCGGCCGGTCGGGACGGTTGGAGCCGCGGATGATCCGGCAATGCTGCTGCTGGCGGCGCTCGCCGTAGTTGTAGACGTCCTGGGTGTGGTGGCCCTGGCTGTCGATCGCATACGCGCTGATCCCCAACTCGAAGCCGTCCTCGTGCATGAAGCGGGTCGCGCGCAACTCGTCGAGCCGCTGCCAGACGCTGCCGGCCGCATCGGGCGATCCGGCCGGATCGCCCATCAGCACCTGGTGATCGATCGTCCAATGCTCGAGCCCGGGCCCCCAGGCCTCGACCTGTGCCTCGAGCCGGTTGTCCTGAGTGTCGACCGCCATCGTCAGCACGAGCGCTTCGCGCGGCACGATGCGCGCCGGCAACGCGTCGGCGGCCTGCCGCTCCTGCAGCTCCTGCACGGTCGTGCGCTCGAGGGTGTGCTCGAACGGCAGCGCGAGCCGCGTGTTGTAGAAGACCTGCATCTCGTCCGGGTCGCCGGCATCGAGGCGCTGCCGCGCGTAGGCGTGCGTCCGCGCCAGCGTCCGCCAGGAGATCGAGCCGGTCTGCGCGTAGAAAGCGCTGACGTGGAACGACAGTGTCTCGCCGTCGCCGCCGGAGTGCTGCACCCAGCCGCCGGCCGCGATCATCCGGGCCTTGTGCACCTCGTCGATCTCGAAGCCGCAGGCGGGGCACTCGAACCACGCGCGGCCCATTCGGTTCAACTCGTCGCGCTCGTAGCGGAAATGCTCGATGACGAGCTCGTGCGGGTGATGGCAGTTCGGACAGGGAACCTGCCACCGCTCCTGCGTGCCGCGTTCGAAGAGCTGCTGAATCTTCCCGTTCTTGCGCCGCGGCGACGACGCGTAGAACATTTTTCGGTTCGACTCGAAGGTGGTGGTCCGGGCCTCGGCCTGCAGCACCGGGTCGCCCTGCTGGTCGACGCTCGGCTTCAACTCGTCGACCTCGTCGATGAAAACATACCGGGCCGACATTTCGGCGAGGTTCGCCGCGGCGCCGGCGCTCGCGATGTGCAGGCTCCCGCCGATGTGCTCCTTCGTCGTCTTCGTGTTCGAACCCCGGCGCGACCGTAGCGGCGCGAAGACCGTTTGCAGCACCGGGACGTCGGTGATCGCGCGCTGGATGCGGGCCGAGAGGCGCGCGACCAGCTTGTCGGTGGGCTCAAGGGCCAGGGTCTTCGAAGGCGCCATGTGCGCGCTGGCGAGCATCCAGTTGAGCGCGATCTGCGTCTTCATCATCTGCGACGCGCCCATCAGCACGATGCGCGGATGCGGATCGCCCGGCGACAGGACCTGCAAGATGCGGCGCGCCGGCGGCGTGCGGTCGATTCGGTACTTGCCCGGCTCGGCGACGTCGGGCGGCAGCACCATGTGCTCTTCCGACCACTCGTCGACGCGCAGCTCCGGGTCGGGCTTGAGCCCACGCGCCGCGGCGGCGGCGATCCGGTCGAAACCGTCGGCGAGGTTCATCGCATCGTCCTCTGAATCGCTTCGGCCGTCGGCCGCTCGAACGCGTCGAGCGTGGAGCGCAACTCGTTCGCGATGATGGTCTCGACCTCTCGGACATCGGTCAGGCCGACGATCAGGCCGGAGATCCGCTTCGGCGTGCGTTCGATGGCGTTGCGCAACGCGCGGAACGCCTCGAACACCGATTTCTCGGCCGCTGCGGCGTCGATCAGCTCGGAAACGCGCCTGCGGTAGTCGAGCTCGAGCAGCTTCGCGCCCCAGGCTTTGGAGTCGGCCTGTCCGCGCCGGTACTGGCCCATCAGGTGCGCGTCATCGGCCGTCTGCCCTGGGCGATCGCCGAAGGCTGCGGCCGTCGCGGCGATTCGCGCATCGCTGGCATCGAAGTCGACGATCGGGCGCTGCCCGTCCTGCACCAGCACGAGCCTGCGGGCCTGGCGCAGCCTTGTGACATAGGGCTTGGTGCACCCGCGGTGCTTCGCATATTCGGCGAGCGTGCCGGTTTTCATCGTTTACCTGTTGCCTCGTTTTTCAAAGCCAGACCGTGCCGCGAGCGATCGCGTCGCAACTACGCGATCGGCTCCATCCCATGGAAGAACCTATAGGGGGTCTGCGACAGCAATGCCCCGCCAACGCACCACGCGGGCCCACACGACGCGATCGCACGCGCGCCGAACCCCAGCCATCACCCATCGCGATCGCGCCTCCCTGCACTGTTCCTTGCTGATGTGAACCACAGTTGACACCGGCTCGTTTGTGAACTACAGTTCACACATGCCCGCGATTCGCCAGACCGAACAGTTCGTCGAGTGGCTCGACGCTCTGCGCGATCGGCAAGCGAAGTTGCGCATCGCGGTGCGTGTCGAGCGCCTCGCCGAGGGCAACCCAGGCCAGCACCGTGTGCTGACTGGCGGCGTGACCGAGATGAAGATCGACGTTGGCCCGGGCTACCGCGTGTACTACACGCAACGTGGCTCCGAGCTGATCCTGCTGCTGATCGGCGGCGACAAGAGCACGCAGCCGCGCGACATTGAACGCGCGCTGCTGCTCGCAAAGGAGGTGTGAGATGACCCTGCAGACCACCGCATGGGACGTGCAGTCCCACCTGACCACGCCCGAGGATTGCGCGGCCTACGTGCAGGCGGCGATCGACGAGGCTGGTGACGACACGGCCTTCATCCTCAAGGCGCTCGGCGATGTCGCGCGCTCGAAGGGAATGGCGACCGTGGCCCGCGATGCCGGGATCACGCGCGAGGGACTCTACAAAGCGGTGCGCGACGGCAATCCGAGCTTCGCCACGGTACTGCGTGTGATCCGAGCGCTCGGACTTGAGATTCGCCTCGCGCCTGCGGCGGAACCGGCCTGATCGACCTACACGTGCAGATCGCAGCGCCGTCGAGGGCAAGCACGCACCGCGACCGATCGGCGCCCGTAGCGCCTCTGCGCCCGCGCTCATGCTTCGTCGCTCCATCCTCTTTCCGCTGCGCCGTCGGTCGCTTCCGCCTTCGGTTGCATCGCCGCTCGCTTGCGTCGCGAGTGGTACGGCGTCAGCACCTGTTGCGCGACCAGGTCGGCACCAGCCCGCGCCTGTCCCTCGCGGTCGACCCAGGCAGTCGGCGTGAGCTGGCCAGCCAGCGATAGCGCGTCGCCGTCGGTGAGCGCGAGCAGCGCCGCCTGCGCCGAGTCGGAGAAGGCAACGACGCGCACGAACAGCGCTTCGCCGTTGCCGACAGCCGCACGCACCCGGGCGGTGGTGAAGCTCTTGCCAGTGCGGCCCGTGCGCTGCTCGACCTGGCCGAACAGCTTGCCGGAGATGAGGCAGTCGATCATCGTCAGACCTCGAGCAGCGCGATCGACAACCCGAGCTCGGCGGCGATGCTGGCGATCGTCTGGTCGCGGCCGGCGCGGTACTGCCGCCATTCCTTCGACGACAGCTGCGACGGGGCGCTCGGCGTCCATTCGGCGACTGCGCTCAACACGGTCACGCCATCGGTCGCGCGTGGGATCGTCAGCGTGCAAGTGCGCTTGCCGACACGGAAGCTGCGGACAGCGAGGGGGGCTTCGGCGCTCATGGAATGCACCCCTCACGCGCTTCCCGTTTCCCGTTTCCCGAAATGCCCGATTCCCTCCCGAACCCCTTAAGGGGGTTTCGGGAAGTTCGGGAAAGCCTTTTCGGGAACTTCGGGGCATTTCGGGAAAGTTCGGGAACCCGTTTCGGGAATGTCATGCGAGCCATATCCACCCTTCATTGATCGCCAGAACCTGCGTCGCAACCAGCCCTGTGATGGCTTGGCGCGCGCGTTCCTTTCGTCGCTTCGGCTCGACCGTGAGACGCGATGCAATCCGGTCGATCGCCACGTCCATCTCGATGCACGGACGTGTCGGCGGTGCACCCGCGCGACCATGCCGGGCGATACTGGCGTCAGTGAACAACGGCCGCAGCGCGTCGAGCACGATCTTCTGGTTCCCGCCCTTCGGCAGTCGGCTTCGCGGCAGGTTCGGTTCGTCCTCGAGCTGCTGCTCCGGCTCGACGACGCAGCTGGTGATCGGCTCGTCATGGCTCATCCGTGCCGAGTTCGACGACGCGCAAACGGAACCTGTGGCCCTGACCGTCCTTCTCGTCCTTCTCCTTGTCGGCGCGCCATGTGCGCAGATCGCCGTCGCGAGTGATCTCGATTGCGGCGTCGACGGCGGCAGGCAGGGAGGAATGGCCGCGCATGCCTTTGCCGGCTTCTTTGCCCGAGTGATGGACCACGATGACCAGGCCGCCGACAAGCATCTGCAGCTCTTTGACGGCCTCGATCAACCTGCCCATGTCGGCGGAGCTGTTCTCATCGGAGCCCGGCGCGGCGCGGTTCAGCGTATCGATGATGGTGACGTCGGTTCCGCCGGCCTGCTCGATCGAAGCAGCCAGACTCAGCACGTCGTTTCTGTCGGTGAGCTTGAACGACTCAAAGACGAAGCGGACGCTGTCGGGCAAGTTGTAGCCGCGCTCCTGTTCGAGTGCGGCGACGCGCTTGGGTACGCCACCTTCACCCTCGAGCACTACGTATGTGACCTTCGCAGTCGAAGGCACGCGGTAGCCGAAGAAGCGTCGGTCGCCGGCCGACAACGCGTCGACCAGGTGCATGATGAAAAAGCCCTTACCGCAGCCCCACGCGCCGTAGATTCCGGCGATGCCTCGTTTCGGAAGGATGCCCTGGACCAGCCAGCTCATCGGCGGCATCGCGCGGAGGTCGGCGCTCGTGAGCAGCGCGAAGTCCTTCAGCGGCGGGCGATCGTCCGGCGCGGGCTCTCCTTCCGCGTCGGAGCCCGGTCGAGCATCAAAGGCCACGATGACCGGAGCCTTCTCGACGAGAGCCCGAACGTCCGCCGCGCTCATGCAGCCCTCGCCAGGTCGTTGATGTCTGTCCGCTCGGTGCCCGGCATGACGACCCGTACCTCCCTGCCGGCGGCGATCCATCGGTCGGCGCAAGCTCGAGCCGCCTTGACGCCGGCCGGGTCGTTGTCTGCGGCGATCGTCAGCGACTCGACGCCCGGCAGCACCGGGAACGCGCCCAGGTTTCCCGCATCGAGGCACGCCCACACCGGCTCGATGGCGTGCGCGAGACTGAGCGCCGTCTCGATGCCCTCCGCGATGCCGATGCCGGTCGTGACGGCCTTGTTGGGCCACAGTCGCACGACCGCGCCGGCCTTCCGGTGGCCGCCAAGAAGCATTCGCGGCGGATCGAAAGGCGCCTTCGTGCCGTCGGCCTGGGTCCAAGTCCGGTGAATCGTCAACGGCCGCCCGGTGATCGCGTCTCTGCCGAGCGCTACCAGTGCCGGCCCATCGATTCCGCTCGGCGGATGCCGCAGCGCCGGATGCCACCGGAGATCGCCGTCGGCCGGTGGAAGGACGCAGCCTCGCGCCTCGAGGTAGGCCCGCGCCTCGCCCGCAATCGAGCTGCACGCCGCCCACAGGGCGCGCCCGAATTCGGAGAGCGTCTCGTGCTTCGACGCTTGCTCGACGGCGGCCAGGATCCGCCCGGGCTGGACGCGCGAGTCGCGGCCGTGCAGCGTCTCGACGTACTCGCACCGGAAGCAATGTGCAACGCCGCGGCCGTCGTGCTCGACCGTGACGCCGCATGTCCGATCCTTTGGGCTGCGGCTGCACGACGGGCACTCCTGCCGGCTTGGGCCGGACCAGTCGATGGCGCCGCTCACGGGGCCGGCCCTCGCTTTGCAGATTGGATGGCCGCAAGAGCGAACGGAAGACTCTCGAGCGTTGCGCCAGCTTCGACCACTTTCGCCATTGCGCGCTCGATCAAGGCGTTGCGCTCGATCGCATCCCGATCAACCACCTGCTGGAGGGCGACAATGCGTTTCGACTTCGGATCGATCCAGTCCTGCCGGACCATCCAGGCGCTCGCGGCTATGACTGCCATGTGGAAGCGAGATCTGATCTTCGGCGTCAGCGTTTCAACGCCTCGGCATAGCAGTTCAACCTGATCCAGCTTCGCCGCCCTTCGAAGCAGCGCGAGCATCAGTTTCTCCGGCTCATCGTCCTCTGCGGCATCGGCCAACACAGCGGCGGTCAAGCGGGCCCAGTGCGCGAGGGCCACTTGCTGCCAACCGGCCTCGACTTCCGCCCCGTCTTCTCCGGCGCTCATGCCTTCGGCCCGCCGATTCGCCGCAGGAACGCCTCGACCTCGTCGACCGAGTGCATCTGCCGCGTGAGCGACCACCGGCTGACGATGAGCAGGGGCGCGCCGTTGTCGCCGTCGATCACGTGCAGTTCGACTCCGACCAGCGCACATCTGGCCTTCAGCGTCGCGGCGACCTTCGGATCGATGCGCCGCGGCGGTTCAACGGCGGGCAGCATCGGCGACCTCCCATTGCGACGGCGGCACGATCGCGACGACCAGGTCGACGGCCTGGATGTCCGCGAGCGGGAACTGACGCGCGAAGCGCCGACCGACCGGGCTGCAGGCCGAAATCCACGTCGGCCCGCGGCGCAGGAGCTCGAGCACGAGCCGCTGCCCGGTCGCGAAGCGGATGACGACCAGATCGCCGGCAGTCGCCAACGGGCCCGGCTCGGCGATGACGGCCCAGCCCCTAGGCAACTTCGGCGCCAGCGCGTCGGACGAAGCCATCAAGGCGTAGGTGCCAGCGCTGCGCGATCGGCGCCACGCGGTGAATGCGTCGGAGGAAATGTCCTCGGTTTCGGGCTCGGTGGCGGGGTCCGGGGCGACGTAGGCGACGCGCGTCATGCTGCGCCCGCCTGTTCGGCGAGCAGCTTCGATGCGATGCCGCTGGCCCGCAACGCCTGCGCCCGGATACGCTCGCCGACGGCCGGGTCGCTACCCGCGGTCGCTCGAGCTTTCCAGAACGCAAGGACATCGGCAAGGCGCCACCGAACGCAACGCACTTCTCGAATCACCGGCTGCGGCGCAATGCCTGCCGCGACCTTGTTGTGCCACCAGCTGACGCCCATTTCGCCCACGGCTGCGGCGGACTTGGCGCTTATCAGGGCAACTGCTTGAAGAGCAGTTGGAAGTTGCTCTGCTGCGATCTTTGCTTGTTGTGCCATCTTGGCCCCTTGCATTGCATAGGAGCCATCTTCCAGCCGAAGTCAGTGCGACACCGCCTCGGATCGATCGTTACGTTGAGTGAAATCGATCGATGTGAAGCATGAATGGAGATCGGATCAAGGCTTATCCCAGGCATCGCCCGGGAAAAGGTTCGAGAGCTTTGTACGGACGTATGACGGAGACTTGTTCACTTGAGCGGCCACCAGAGTCGCCGCAGCGTCGCGGGTCTTGATTCCCCGAAACGGTTCGGCGGCACTTTTAATTTGTTCGAGCGTTTTTTCTCCCAATGCTATTCGCCCGTTTGCCGCATGTTTTGTGCTGTTCTGATTCGAGTCTTTTAAGGCGTACATGTAGGCTTGCGCTTGGCTGGCGGCGATCGATGCGCGTTCGGCGAATAGCTCCCATGACAATGGGCCGCTTTTCTGCATTGCTTTGGCAATTGCAAGAGAGTGAGCGCATACAAGAAGGTACTCGATCGCAATCTGCTTTGGTGCAGTAGGCCAATCATCATCCTCTGCACTGGGACAACCGGCCAAATCTTGCAAGCGCACGCTCGCGCCAATCAATCCAAGTTCATAGGCAAGCGGTAACAAAGCCTCCTCGGATGCTTTCTCTAATTCAGCGAGGGAGATACGCGACTGCTGAGTGGTAATCTCTTCGTCAGCCATGTGCACGGTCCTTCCGGTGGTGTGCCTTTGGTCAGGACGCCCGGGTGTTGGCGCACCCGGTTCGTCCGCTTTTCGAACTCGCCGCTATTGCGCTGAGCCGCTGCGCAGGCGGTCGAGGTAGTCGGCCCACTTCGTCATCAGCTCGCGCCGCTGCTCGGCGAACGTGGTGCGGTTGTAGGCGCGGCCGAGGGCATCGCCGACAGCATGCGCGAGCTGCGCCTCGACGACCTGAGCATCGATCCCGAGCCGCTCGACCGCCATCGTCCGGGCCATCGCGCGGAAGCCGTGCGCCGTTGCCGTCTCGCGGTCGAAGCCCATGCGGCGAAGCGCGACGTTGACCGTGTTCTCGCTCATCGGCCGCCCGGTGCCCTGCATCGCCGGAAACACGAAGCGGCCGCCGCCGGTAAGCGCCTGCAGGTCGCGGAGCACCGCCACGGCCTGCGGAGCAAGCGGCACGATGTGCGCCGGCCCGTTCACCTTCTGATCGATGCGCCGCTTCATCAGCGCCGCCGGGATCGTCACGACCGCCCCGTCGAGGTCGACCCAGGCCCATTCCATCTGCCGAAGCTCGCCAGGCCGGAGGAACAGCAGCGCGGAGAGCGCCAGCGCCGCCCGGGTGATCGGGTGGCCGGCGTAGTCGCCCATTGCGCGGAGCAGCTCGGCCGCGCGCTTGGGGTCGACGATCGCCGCGAGGTGCCGGGTCAACACCGGCGGCAGGGCATCGCGGAGGTCGGTGGCCGGGTTCCGCTGGCACGCGCCGGTCGCGATGCCGTAGCGGAACACCTGCCCGCAGGCGTCCTTCAACCGGTGCGCCGTCTCGATCGCGCCGCGGGCGGTGACGCGGCGCAGCACCGATAGCAGCTCCGGCGCATCGACGTCGGCCACTGGCCGCGCGCCGATCCACGGGAAGGCATCCTGCTCGAAGCGGATCCGGGTGCGCTCGGCGTGGCCGGCGCTGACCTTCGCGGCATGGACGGTCGTCAGCCACTCTCGCGCCACCGCCTCGAACGAGCCCGGCAGCGGCTCGCCGGCAGCATTCAGGCGCTCGACCGTCTCCCGGGTCTTGCGGGCCTCGGCGGTCGCCTTCCTGGCGCCGCTGGGGTCGACCCCGCGCTCGAGCAGGGCGCGAACTTCCTTGCGCTTCGCTCGCGCGTCCTTCAGCGAGACGTCGTCGAAGGTGCCAAGCGACAGCATGCCCTCCTTGCCGTCGAACCGGTACCGAAAGCGCCACCAGCCCGCACCGGTCGGTCGCGCCTCAAGGTGTAGCCCGGCGCCGTCGGCCAGTTTCATCGGCCGGCCGGCGATGACCGCCTGCTTCAACGCGCTGCGGATCGTCTTGTCGTTCAGAAGGTCGATTTCGGCCATGCGGGTAACTCTTCGGTGCAACGGGTTCAATTCTGCCACTTACCCGCAAAGTTACCCGTACGGTTACCCGGAAGCATGCGATCCCATGTGGCCCCATGCGCAAGAAAAAAGGCGCTAAGCCGTTGATTTGCTTAGCGCCTTTGGTCTTAAGTGGCCCCTTGCGGAGCCTGTTCTGGTGGAGCTGGGGGGAATCGAACCCCCGTCCGAAAGCCATTGCCAGGCAGATCTACATGCTTAGCTGACTGATTTGGTTTTAGGAGTGGAGGTCGCGCAGCAGCACGCTACCCCCGCTCCGAGTCACTTGATTTGATCCCGTGATGAGTGACCCACCCCGGGACGAGCCAATGTGTATGACCTCGCAGTTCAGAGATTTACCCCTGGACCCAGCCCATCGGCCAACTGTTGCGAGGCTCACCGGTTTTAAGCGGCGAGGGCGTACGAAGAGTCGTTCGCAGTTACTTTTGTTTCCAGTGGATTTACGAGCGTACTGGTGCTCGGCATGCCCTGTTCCAGCTCAGAACCCTCGTCGAAGCCAGGTCAGCCCCAGACCGAGCAGTTTAGGCCATTCCGAGCAACTTCAAGAGTTCGCCGGGCAAGTCGATAACGTGGTCGGCACCCCAGGCGGCGACCGGCTCGCCGGCGCCGAGATAACCCCATGCCGCCACCACCGTCGTCATGCCGGCGGCGCGCCCGGCCTGGACATCACGGTGGTCATCGCCGACGTACCAGCAGTCGGCAGGCGCGACACCGAGCCGCCGCGCCGCTTCGAGCAGCGGCTCGGGGTGCGGCTTGGCGTAAGGGGTCGTGTCGCCGCTCACGAGAATGGCCGAGTGGCTCGCGAGGCCGAGCGCCTCGACGATCGGTGCGCTGAATCGCTGCGCCTTGTTGGTGACGATGCCCCAACTGAGCGGCCGTGCCGAGAGCGCCTCGAGCAACGGCACGACCTCCGGGAAGATGCGCGTTTCGCGCGTCATGCGGGCTTCGTAGCGACGCAGGAAATCGTCGCGAAGGGCCGCGAAACGCTCGTCCTCGGGCCCGATGCCGAACCCGGCACCGAGCATGCCGCGCGCGCCGCTGCCGACCTTCGGGCGGAGCGTCGCGTACGGCACCACCGGCAAGCCGTGCGCCAGACGCAATTCATTGGTGGCCCCGGCGAGATCGGGAGCACTGTCGATGAGCGTGCCGTCGAGATCGAAGAGGACGGCGCGCGGCACTGGAGCGGCGCCGCTCATGCGGCCTTCCGGCACGCGATCATGTAGTTGACGCTGGTATCGGCCGACAACCAGTAGCGCCGGGTGATCGGGTTGTACTGCATGCCGCGCGTGGCCGCGAGCTCGAGGCCGGCGCGGCGGCACCACGACGCGAGTTCGCTCGGACGAATGAAGCGGGCGTACTCATGCGTGCCCTTCGGCAGCAGCTTGAGCAGGTACTCCGCGCCGACGATCGCGAAGACGAACGACTTCGGGCTGCGATCGATCGTCGAGAAGAAGATCCAACCCCCGGGTTTTGTCAGCGCCGCACACGCCGAGACGATCGCCGCCGGGTCGGGCACGTGCTCGAGCATCTCCATGCAGGTCACCACATCGAAGCTGGCAGGCG
>CAZZWY010000010.1:15528-21833 GCA_964657785.1 uncultured Acetobacteraceae bacterium | reverse complement strand
AAACACCACACTAGACCCTGCTGCTCAGCAGCCCTTGCGGCCGGTAGACCAGGCACGCGATGAGCAATCCGAACGTGACGACGTTCTTGTATGCGCTGCCGCCCGGCACGAAGCCGCTGACCAGCACTTCGACCATCCCGAGCACGAAGCCGCCCGCCAGAGCACCGTAGACGTTGCCGAGACCGCCGATGACGGCAGCGGTAAAGCCCTTGATACCGGCGATGAAACCCATGTTGAACATCACCGAGCCGAAATTCATGCCTTCCATCATTCCGCCCACCGCGGCCAGTGCCGAACCGATGAAGAAGGTCCGGCTGATGGTGCGGTCTACGTCGATGCCCATCATCCGGGCGCCGGTCGCATCGGCGGTAACCGCGCGGATCGCCCGGCCGAGATCGGTGCGGGTGATGGTCAAGTGCAGCGCCGTGATCGAAAGCACCGCCGTGACGATGAGGAAGAGCTGCACATAGCCGACGATGGTGCCGCCAACCTTGATGCTGCTCAGAGCGAAGGGATCGGGAAAGACCTGCGGATTGGCGCCGTCCGGATAGAAGTGAAGCACCAGCTCTTCGAGCACGATGCCGACCGCGACGGACGTGATCAGGAAGACGAGGCTAGGCGCCCGGCGCAGCGGCTTGACCGCGAGGCGCTCGATCGCCATGCCGGCGAAGCCGGCCGCGAGAATCGAGACGATCGCCATAACCGCCACGGACAGCCACACTGGCCAATGCGCGTCGTGGCAGGCGCGGTAGGTCGTCACCGCGGCGAAGGCACCGAGCATATAGACGCCGCCGTGCGCCAGGTTGATGAGGTTGAGCACGCCGAAGTAGAGCGTGAAGCCCACCGCGATCAGGGCATACATGCTGCCCAGCACCAGTCCGTTGACGATCTGTTGACCGAGCATGGCGGGCGTGTCGAGTCCGTGCCGGTCAGGGCTTGGCGGCAGTGGCGTCGAGTGGCTGCGGCTTGTCAAGCTTGCGCACGGTGCCGCCCTGCTCGCTGACGTGCGTCATGACCCACTGGCCGCCACTCACAGCGTAGTAGCCCATCACCCGTTCCTTGATATCGCCCGGGCGCGGGAACGACACCGGCCCCATGGCGGTCGTGAACTGCATCGTCTTGAGTTCGTCGATCACGCCACGGCGTGTCAACTTGCCGGCGGCATTGGCCCGCTTGACGGCTTCGGCCAGCACTTCGGCAGCCGCGTACGAGAGAATGCCGTACGTCTCGTGCGGCTTGTCGTATCCCGCCCTTTTGTAGTCCTCGACGAACTTGCGGCCGCCAGGATAGGACGGGTAGGGCAAGCCGTAGAAGAATGCCACCGCGCCTTCGCTGGCAGGGCCGCCGACCGAGATGAAGGTCGGCGACATGGTGCCCGAGCCGGTGTAGTACATGGCCGGAATGCCGAGCTTGACCATCTGCTGTCGCAGCAGCGCCGACTCGGTCGTCACGCCGCCGAAGAAGATGAAATCGGGGTTCATCGACTTGGCTCGCGTCAGCACTGCGGTGAAGTCCTTCTCGCCGACCGAAATGCTGTCCGACCCCACCTTCGTGCCGCCGCGCGACACGGCGTTCTTCTCCATCTCGCCCACCAAGGACTTGCCGTACTCGGTGTTGTCGTCGATCAGGAAAAACGTCTTCTTGCCCGATTCGACCGGAAAGCGCGCCGCCATCTCCAGTTGCCAGGTGTCCGGCGGCGCCATCCGGAATATTTCGTCGCCCTTCTGCTCGGCCGTAAGGCGCCAGACGATGGAGGCGGGAGTCAGGTTGGCCAAGCCGTTGCGGTTGAAGACGTCTCGCGTCGCCATCGCCACCGGCGAATTCCAGTGGGCCGAGCAGGCGATCACGTCGGGGTCGGCGGCGGCGCGTAGTACCGCGTTGACGCCCATGCTCGGCTGCGAGCCGTCGTCGAGCTTCAACAACTCGAGCGTGATGTCACCCATCTTGCCGGAGGCGTTGATCTGTCGGATCGCCAGGTCGATGGAATTCATCATCCCGATGCCGACGGCCGCGCTCGGTCCGGAAGTCGGCAGCACGGCGCAGATCTTCACCGTTTTCGCTTCGCTGACCGAGGGGAGCGACAGCCCGAGCAACGCCGTGGCGACGATGGCCGAATGAAAGGCGAACCTATAGGCCGAGGAAAGGTGGTTTGCCATCGAAGTCTCCGAAAGAGGATGTGCGGATGCGGGCCCGACGCGGCCGGCGGGGACCGCATTCAGGCTGTGTCGATTCGGGACGCCAGCGGGTGATATTTGCGATCGAAGTACACCAATCCGCCCAGGCTGCAGTCACCGAACTGCATGGCGGCCACCTCGCAGAACAGGACGTCGTGTGTATGGACCTGGACCGTGCGCACGATTCGGCAGTCGAACGCGATCGTTGCCCGCGCGAGCACCGGCGCACCTGTGGCAAGCCGGCTCCAGCGGTCGGCCGCGAAGCGCTCGTCGGACGGCGTCTTTCCGCCGAAAATTCGCGACAGCTCGATGCCGTCCGAGCCCAGCGTGTTGACGCAGACGACGCCGTTGGCGCTCACCGTCGCGTGTGCCGATGAGCTGCGCTGCAGGCAGACCAGCAAGGTGGGCGGCGTGTCGCTCACGCTGCTGACCGCCGAGGCGGTGAAGCCGACTCTGCCGGCCGCGCCGTCGCTGGTGACGACGCAGACGCCGGCGCCGAGCCGCCCCATGCCATCGCGGAAATGCTGTGATGTGACGGGAGAGGCGCGCTGGAGTTCATGGAGGTCGGACATCTTCAATCCCGTTGGGTGGTCGCAAGCGCATGCGGCTCGACCGCGGCCTCGCGGTCCGAGCGCGACAGCGCAGGACGTTCGAGGCCAAAATGGTCTCGCAACGTGCGGCCGCTGTACTCTGTGCGGAACAGGCCGCGTTGCTGAAGCAGCGGCACGACGCCGTCCACGAAGTCGTCCAGGCCGCCGGGGAAATGGGTCGGCATGACGACAAAACCGTCCGCAGCGCCCTCCTCGAACCATTGCTGCAAGGTGTCGGCAACGGTTTTCGCCGAGCCGCACAGCACCCAATGGCCACGCGCCATGGCGGTCAGGTGATAAAGGTTGCGCAGCGTCATGCCGTCACGCCGCCCTTTGGACAGCAGGACCCGGGCGAAGCCGTGCGACGAGTCGGACAGAGGGAGGTCGGGGATCGGTCCGTCCAGCTCGTAGGCCGACATGTCGCATCCGAGACGCTCGGACAGAACCGCCATGGCGACGCCGCCGTCGATGCTGCCCTGAAGCTGGTTCAGGATCTCGTACGCATGGGCGTCGGTGCGGCCGATGATGGGCATCACGCCGGGAAGCAGCTTCACATCCCCCGGCTGGCGGCCGAAGCGCGGCAGGCGATCCTTGAGCGCGGCGTACGCCACCTTGGCCTCGCCGATGTCCTGCACCGCCGAGAACATCACGTCGGCCGTCCGCGCGGCAAGGTCGAGTCCATCGTTCGACCCGCCGGCCTGAAGGATCAACGGGTGGCCCTGCGGCGTGCGACCGATGTGCAGCGGACCCTTCACCTTGAAGAACGCACCGTCGTGGTCCAGCGAGCGCACCCGATCCGCTTCGATGTACACGCCGCGCTCGCGATCGGCCACGATCGCGTCGTCGTCCCAGCAGTCCCAGAGGCCAGTGACCACGTCGACGAACTCGCTCGCACGGATATAACGCGTCGAGTGCTCGGGATGTACCGTGCCGAAGTTGCTGGCTGCCGCGGGATGAGAGGTCGTCACCACGTTCCAGGCCGCCCGGCCCTTGCTGATGTGGTCGAGCGAGGCGAACACGCGCGCGACGGTGAAAGGGTCGCTATAGGTCGTGGACACCGTCGCGCCGAGGCCGATGTAGGTGGTGTCGGCGGCCAGCGCGGCCAGCAAGGTGAGCGGTTCGAAACGGACGATGAACGACGGGTGCGCGCGAGTGTCGGCATGCAGGTGGTCGCTCATGAAGATGAGATCGAACCTTCCGCGCTCCGCGCTGCGGGCGATTTGCTGGATGTACTCGAGCTTCTGGAAGCTGTCGAACGCGCCGGGATAGCGCCAGCCGGCCGGATGGTTGCCAGTGCCTGCGAGAAAGAGGCCGAGATGCATCTGACGCTTCATGTCTGGCTCGATTTGTCTTGGGGCGGCGACCGTTGACGGATGCATTCAGTGTTCGGCATGCGACTCTGTAAAGCAATCCACTTTGTTTCGCACAGCATGTTGCGCAAAACAGAACATCTGGGGACGTGTCCGGCGAACACGTCTAGTCGAGAAACGACGGATCAAGCTTCTCCATGTGGCGCATGAAGGCTGCGAACGCCAGTTGCCCCTGGTCGTCGCGCTCGAGAACGGCGGCGTGCTCTTCGGCCACGTCGCTCGGAACTTCGACCAGCGGCGCGTTCATCGCCATCGCCGCGATCTGGATGCGCGACGCCGTTTCCATGTAATGCAGACGCTTGAAGGCGTTGGCAATGGTGTCGCCGCAAGTCAGCAGACCATGGTTGCGCAGCACCATGAAGTTCTTGTCACCGAGGTTGCGCACGAGTGCCTCACAGTCCGAACTGTCGGCATGAACGCCAGAAAAATCATGGTAGGCGATGCGGTTGATCATCGCGGCACCGGCGAAATCCACCGGCCTGATCGGCATGCTCGACGCCGCCATGGTCATGCCCGCAATCGTGTGCGTGTGCATGACGCAGTGCGCGTCGTCGCGCGCTGCGTGGATC
The DNA here is from genome assembly GCA_964657785.1 of uncultured Acetobacteraceae bacterium. Classification (GTDB taxonomy): domain Bacteria; phylum Pseudomonadota; class Gammaproteobacteria; order Burkholderiales; family Burkholderiaceae_C; genus LMDS01. Next base: position 17,130 of record CAZZWY010000010.1, on the reverse strand, counting down.
GCGCCGTGGATGATGAATCCCGCCGGGTTCACCGGATGGTCGCTGGGTTCGACGATGTTGCCATCGAGGTCGATCTTCACGAGATTCGACGCGGTGACCTCGTCGAATCGCAGGCCGAAGGGGTTGATCAGGAAATGCCGCTCGGGCCCTGGCACCCGCACCGTGATGTGGCTGAAGACGAGGTAGTCCCACCCCAGGTGGGCGAAGATGCGATAGGCCGCCGCGAGCTCGACCCGCAGCTGGCGCTCGCTGGCGTTGGCGCGCACGCGCCGCAGCTGCGAGACTGGAATGACCTTGCCGAATTGCTGCATGACCGGTCCCCGCTTTCAGGGCGCGGCCTGGTAGGCGACGGGAAACGTTTTCGCCTGCCGAGCCACCGCACCGCGATCGAACTTGTTCGCTTCGGCGGTGAAGCGGTCGGTGAACAGCGCATCGGCCGGCAGCTCCTGCTTGATCAGCCCGGCCTTGGCCATGTAGGTCTGGATCGCGGACCAGCTGTCACCGCTCTGGGCGCCCCATTGCCGCATCGGCGGCTTGGGAAATCGTTCGGACATCAGGCCGCCGTCAGTGAGCGTGGCCTTGACCAGCCGAAGATTGTTATTGAAGTTCGTCTTGGCATCGACGCTTCGCGACACGTTCTCCGGGAACGCTTTCTCGAACACCATGGCCGCCGCCTCGGGGCGCGTGGCAGAAAACTCCATTGACATCGCAATGCCCCGCAAGACCTTGGCGACCACGTCGGGGCGACTGTCGATCATCTTGGCCGAGGCCAGCGTCAGCAACGAATAGACGCGGTCTTCCCACTCGGCCCGCGGCAGGAACTTGAAACGCGTGCCGATGTTCTCGACGGTGGCGAAGCCGCTGCGCCACAGCAGCATGGCGTCCACCTTCCCGTTGACCACCGCGTCGTTCGCCGACGCGCCGAAGCCGACCGGCACCAGGGTGATGTCGTCTGGATTGAGCCCGGACTCGATCGCACGGGCCTTCAGGAAATACACACCACCCGACGCCAGGCTGGTCACGCCGACACTCTTGCCCTTGAGCTGCGCGATGGTCGTGATGCTGCTGTTCGGGAGCGTCCCGACCGACCAGGTCGAGATGGTTCCCATCGTGCCGACAGAGCGGGCCGGCAGGTTCTGCGTGGCCCGCGCGACGATGTAGGGTTCCGGATTCGCGAGGCCCATGTCGATGCTGCCGGCAGCCAGCATCTGCAGCACCTGCCCGGTGCCCTGGGTGGTGATGAGTTCGACGTCGAGCCCTTCCTGCTCCCAGTACTTCAAGAAGGACGCCGGGTAAAGGTAGTTCGCCATCGCCCCCATCGGCGAGTAAGAAATCGCGAACGTGACCTTCTCACGCGTCTGCGCCCAGCCGCGGGTCGGGGCGAGGCCGGCCGCCACCGGCAAAACGAAGGAAGCGACGACTGCGAAGCTGCGCAGGACCTTTTTCAGCAGGGACGGTTTCATCGGGTTCCTTGAATGGCGGCTTCGAAATGGCGGAATGAAAAATTCGAGCTGCGGCGACCGGGTCAGGACTTGTCGCCGGCCAGCGAAGCGTTCGAGCGGTCCCAGTACATCGCTTTCCAGCCGACGTAGCGCATCAGCA
>CAZZWY010000010.1:0-15518 GCA_964657785.1 uncultured Acetobacteraceae bacterium | reverse complement strand
AGATGCAGGGCATACCCCATGACCGACAGGACGACGAGCGCGGCGAAGATGCCGTTCATGTCCAGTGTGAAGTTGTATTGCATGATCAAATAGCCAAGGCCCTGCTTCGCGCCGACGAACTCCGCGACGATGGTGCCGGTGATGCTCAGCACGATCGCGATGTCGAGCGAGGCGAAGAAATAAGGCAATGCGGTCGGCACCTTGACGAGCAGGAACTTCGATACCTTGCTGCCGCCGAACACGTGAATGAGTTCCAGCCTTCCGACCTCCGTGGACCGCAGCCCCGCGATCACGTTGATGACCACGGGAAAGAAGGCGATGGTCGCGGCGATGGCGATCTTCGAGCCCATGCCGAAACCGAACCAAATGACGAAGAGCGGCGCGATGGCGACCTTGGGAATATTCTGGAACGCGATGACATACGGGTGCACGACGACACCCGCCAACGGCACCTCGGAGATGACCACGCCGAGGAACAGGCCGACGCCGGCGCCGATCGCAAAGCCCGCCAGCGCCTCATACAGCGTCATGGCGATGTGCGGCCACAGGATGCGGTCGACGACGAGGCCTTGCCACAGCGCCATCCCCACGCCCGCCGGCGCCGGAAACACCACCGAAGGCACCTTGAAGAATTGCACCGCGCTATCCCAGATCACCAGCAGCGCCAAGGTGGAGAGCACGGGCACCCATCCGATCGGCAGCCGCCGCGCCTTCGCGGCGCGTGCCGGCGCCATGGTTGCGCCCCGGGCCGCGTGCATGGCGAGTGGGCCGATGGCCTGCGGGGTGACATCGAGGGCGATGGATTCGGTTCGGTTCGCGCGCATCAATGGAAACTGGATTCGGTGGTGAACATCGCGCGCAGCCGCGTCGAGGCGGCGATGAACCGCGGGTCGGCCATGTGCGACAGGGCTCTCGGGCGCGGCAGGTCGACCGGGACCAACGAAGCGAGCCGACCCGGCCGCGGCGAGAACACCGCCACCCGGTCGGCGAGGAAAACGGCCTCGGGAATGCTGTGGGTGATGAAGATCACCGTCTTGGGCCGCGCCTGCCAGATATTGAGCAGTTCCTGGTTCATGGTCTCGCGCGTCATCGCGTCGAGCGCTCCGAAGGGCTCGTCCATCAGGAGAAGCGCCGGGTCGTGAATCAGCGCACGGCAAATCGCGACGCGCTGCTGCATGCCGCCGGACAATTGCGACGGGAACTTGTGCATGAACGTCGCCAACCCGACCATGTGCAGCAATTCCTCGGCACGCGGCCGGGCCGCCTCGACGTCGCCGCCCTGCACCCGCACGGGAAGCAGCACGTTCGAAATCACCGACATCCAGGGCAGCAGGCGAGCCTCCTGAAATACCACGCCGACATCCCGCCGCTGACCGGTGAACGGCAGGCCGTCGCGCGTGACCGTGCCCCCGGTCGGTGCGAGAAGGCCGGAGAGAATGCGCATCAACGTGGTCTTTCCGCACCCGCTCGGTCCCACGATCACAAGAAATTCGTTGTCGGGAATGTAGAGGTCGATGTGCTGCAGCGCCTGCACGCGGTCCCCGCCGCGGGTCCGGTATTCCTGCGTCAGACCTTCGATGTCGATGGGCATAGAACAGCCTCGGGTTCTCAAGAGTGCGCGGTCAGTTCGCGCGCTGCGCCCTTGACCGACGGACGATCGATGCCCAGGTGGTCGCGTAGCGTCGTGCCGGTGTACTCGCGGCGAAACAAGCCGCGTTCCTGCAACACCGGAATGACCAGATCGACGAAGTCGTCAAACGCACCGGGGAAGTACGGCGGCATCACGACGAAGCCATCGGCCGCACCTTCTTCGAACCACTGCTGCAAGGTGTCGGCGATGGTTTCCGGCCCGCCACAGAGCACCCAGTGGCCGCGCGCGGCGACCGCCAGGTTGTAGAGGTCGCGCAACTTCATGTCGTCGCGCTTGGCCTTGGACAGCAGGGCGTGGGCAAAGCCGTGATGCGACTCCGACGGAGGAATGTCCGGGATGGGCCCGTCGAGGTCGTAGACCGACATGTCCTGCCCGAGTCGCTCCGAGAGCACGTTGATGGCGTAGCCACTGCGGACATAGCCCTGCAGCGTTGCGAGTTTTTCGAACGCCTCGCGGTCGGTCCTTCCGACGACCGGCATGACACCGGGAAGCAGCTTCACGCTGTCGGGATCTCGGCCGAACAGGGGCGTCTTGCTCTTCAGCGAGGCGTAGTTCGCCTTGGCTTCGTCGAAGTCCTGGACCACCGAGAACACGACGTCGGCCGTGCGCGCGGCAAGCATCTGTCCGTCGACCGAGCCTCCCGCCTGCATCATCACCGGATGGCCTTGCGGCGCCCGACCGATGTGGAGCGGGCCCTTGACCTTGAAGAAGTCGCCCTCGTGGTCGAGCGACCGCACTTTCGATCGGTCGACGTAGACCCCCGTCTCGCGATCGGCGACGATGGCGTCGTCGTCCCAGCAATCCCAGAGGCCGCGCACAACGTCGACGAATTCACCGGCCATCTCGTAGCGGCGTGCGTGTTGAGGGTGGACGGTGCCGAAGTTCGCGGCGGCGGCCGGGTTCGCCGTGGTGACCGCGTTCCAGGCGGCACGTCCGCCACTCAGATGGTCGAGCGACGCGAAGACGCGCGCCGCGGTGAACGGGTCGCTGTAGGTGGTGGATAACGTGGCGCCGAGACCGATGTGCGTGGTTCGGGTCGACAGCGCCGCCAGCATCGTCAGGGGCTCCAGGCGAACGACGAACGATGGGTGCGAGCCGACATCCGCGTTCAGGTGGTCCCCCATGAAGATCAGATCGAGCTTGCCACGTTCGGCGATGCGGGCGATGTCCTCGATGACGGCCATGTCCTGGAAGGTGTCGTAGGCGTCGGGGTAGCGCCATCCTGCGGTGTGGCTGCCGGTGCCGAGCAGAAAGAGACCAATGTGCATTTGACGTTTCATGGCTTTGCGAACCCTCTTGTCTTGCTCTATCGCAGCGTGGGTGACGACGCGGGTCAGTGTTCGCGAGGTCCCCAGGCAACGTCAATCCACTTTGTTTTGCACATTGCGTTGCTATTAAGTGAACAGCGACGCCGAGTCCGGACGCGGGGCGCTCGGCCAATCCTCGGTGCTAGTCCAGTCCGTTCGGAACGAGGTTCGCCGTGCCGACCGTATCGATGGCATCGAACATCGCGCTGCGTGCCGTAAATTTCAGCCTGGGTTTGCCGAGCGCCTCGCCCGCCGCGCGCTCCAGCCGGTCCAGGCTCTGCCAGTCGGCGAAGCTGGAACGCCGAACCCGCTGAAGGTCGAGCAACTGGTCGACCGATCGTCCCGGCGGTCTCCGACCCGCGGCCCCGGGTTTTGCCATGTCGGCGAGCACTGCGTTCACCGTGTGCACACTGCAGGCTCGGTTGGTGCCGATGACGCCATTGGCGCCGCGCTTGGCCCAGCCGGCCACGTAGAGCCGCTCCACCACCCGGCCTTGCAGGTCGTGCACGCGGCCGTCGACGCTGGGGATGCGGCCATTGCCCGGGTCGAAAGGGGCGTCGAGCAACGGCACCGACCGATAGCCGACGCTGCGCAACAGCAGCCCGCACGGAAGTGAAGAGACCGTACCGGTCGGCGTGGCCCGCTGCCGCCCCGGGCCGCCTTCGAGTTCGTTGTGCTCTAGCAGGAGGCGTTCGACCCGTGACCCGCCCTGCACTTCGATCGGGCTGCGCAGGAAGTGGAAGTGAAGATGGCGCGAGTTTGCAGTGCCCGGACGCTCGGCCAAGTCGCGGAGCGCGGTCACCATGCGGGCGACCTCTGCGGCGCCCTTCGCCTCGATTTCATGTCGGCTGGCTGGGCCGAGCTTCATATCGTCGGGGTCGACATGGACATCGCAAAAACCGGACGCGCCGATCTGGCGCAGTTCCTTGTCGGTAAAGCGGGCTTGCGCCGGGCCGCGCCGGCCGACCAGGTGGACATGGCGCACTCTGCTTTCCGCCAACTGGCCCAACGCCGCGGGGGTGATGTCGGTGCTCTGAAGGTAATCGACGGGTGCCACCAGCATCCGCGCGACGTCGAGCGCGACGTTGCCATGGCCCACGATCACGGCATGTTCGTGGCTGAAATCGTAGACCCCCTCGGCAAAGTCGGGGTGGCCGTTGTACCAGCCGACGAACTCGCGGGCGGCGTGAACGCCGGGCAGCGTTTCACCGGGAATGCCCAGCGCCGCATCCGACTCGCAGCCGGTGGCGAGCAGGACGGCGTCGTAGGCTTCGCGCAGGTCGTCGATGCCGACCGCATGGCCGACCTGGACGTTGCCGATGAATGTGAAGCCCGGACGCGCCGCGATGCGTTCGAAGACCGCCGTGACCTGCTTGAGTTTTTGGTGGTCCGGGGCAACCCCGTGGCGGACCAGGCCGAAGGGCACGGGCAACTGGTCGTAGACGTGGACATCCACGGCGCCCGTGGCGAGCAGCGCCTCGGCCGCGTAGAAGCCACTGGGGCCGGCGCCGACGATCGCGACGCAGCGCCGTTGCAGGTCCGGCGGGCCTCGGGACGGTTCGGTGCCAGCCATGGTCCCGCTCAGAAGCCGAGTTCGCTGCGGCGGCCTTCCGCCGTCGTCAACGCCGACAGCGCCGACGCCACCACCGGGAACCGCGGGGCCCGTTCGGCATTGATGGCGGCCCAGGCCTTCTTGTCGTCGGGCAGGATGCCGGCCTCGTAGATCGCCTCGACCGGGCACGCCGGGGAACAGGCGCCGCAGTCGATGCAGACGCCAGGGTCGATGTAGAGCTGCCGCTCATCGAGGTGGAAGCACTCGACGGGGCAGACCGTCACGCATTCGGTGAAGCGGCAATCAACGCAGTTGTCGGTGACGACGTAAGTCATTTTCGGGACCGTGATGCCAAGACTCAAAAACCTTCGACGACGACTTCGTAATTCGAGATAGACAGCGGCGCCACCAAGTGGTCGGCGATGAGCGCGCGCCATTGCGTGACATCCTCCGAATTGCGGAAGTCGACGATGTGGTTCTCGAGCGTTTCCCACTTCACCAGCAACACGAACGCGGTCGACGCTTCTTTGCTCTGCTGGATCGTCATGCCGCGACACCCTTTGGCGCGGCGAAAGATGTCGACGCCCGCGCTCGCTGCGCGGACGAAGACGCCCTCCGATCCCTCTTTGACGTCGATCTTCGCGATTTCGAGAATCATGTTCTTTCCTCTCTGAAGGCTGTTCAATCCGAAGGCTCAAGCCGGCGAGATGCGGCACATCAGCGCCTTGAGCGGGCTGGCGCCGATGACCCGGTCGCAGTTCGCCGGGTCGTCGTCAGTCAGCATGTTCGTGCAGAGTTCGCGGATACCGCGATAGGGTGCCGCGGCGGTCGGCTCCCACCAACCGTGCGGGACCGAGACCACGTCGCGCCGGGTCCGGTCGGACCACCGCACCCGCATCCGCATGCGGCCCTGCGGCGTCTCGATCAAGGCCATCGCGTTGTTGGCGAGACCGAGCGCCTGGGCGGTCTCGCCATGCACTTCCATCAGCGGCTCGGGCATCTGCCGGCGCAAGCTGGCGAGCGGATGCCCGTTGGAGCCCCAGTACATCGGCGTGCGCACGCCGGTGTTGAGGATCAGCGGGAAGCGATCGGCCAGATCCGGGCGGCTCAGGTGGCTCTCGCGCGGTTCCTCGAAGAAGGGCAACGGATCGACCCCCCAGGATTCGTAGATCGTCGAGTAGAGCTCGAATTTGCCGGTCGGCGTGCCGAAGCCTTCCTGCTCGTACTTCCGGTATCGCATGGGCTCGACGACCGCCTCGCTCGACTGCAGCAGCTCGTCCCACGACAGCCCGGAGGCCGCAAGCGCCTGATTGCACAGCGCATCAACCGAGGGAAATTCGTCGCGGTATCCGAGTGCCTGACCGAGCCTCACCAGCATCTCCCAGTCCGACAGGCGCTCGCCCACGGTCGCGAGCTTGCGGGTCGACGCGTCGAGCAGCATCCCGTCGGGCCGCTTGATGTGCATGTAGAGGCGAGGCTCCTCGCGCTCGAGATTGCTCGCGGCCGGGAACACCACGTCGGCCATCGAGGCAGTGGGTGTCATGAAGATCTCGTTGACCACGAGCAGGTCGAGCCCCATCAGCGCCTCGGTCACCGTCTCCGTGTTCGGATAGCAGACGGCCGGGTTGTTGCCGACGACCAGAAGCGCGCGCACCGGATAGGGGTCGCCCGACAACATGGCGCGAAAGGCCGTCGGCGGATGGGCGTAGACGGTCGGCCTCAGGTTGAGGGCCGGAAACTGCGCAGCCCCGAGGCGCTTGGCTTGCTGCTCGGGCGTCAGGCGATCGTGCATCTCGATATCGCTGAGCTTGGGCATCGGCCAAAAGCAATTGCCGCCCTTGACGTCGAGATTGCCGGTCAGGCCGACGAGCAGGAACACCGCCCGCGTGGCTTGCGTCGTGTTGACCCCCAACTGGTCGATGCCGTTGCCCCAGGCAATGGCGGCGGGTTTCGTCGTGGCGTAGAGGCGCGCCGCCTTGACGATTTCTTCGGCATCGCAGCCGGTGATCTCGGCCACCCTCTCCGGCGTGTAGTCGGCCGCACGGCGCCTGAGTTCCTCGAAGCCATGGCACCATTTCGCCACGAAGTCATGGTCGTGAAGGTCTTCCCGCAGGATGACGTGGATCCAGCCGAGTGCCATCGCCGCATCGGTGCCCGGCCGAAGCGGCAACCACACGTCGCCCTTGCCGGCCGACAGCGGACGGCGCGGGTCGACGATGATGCTCACCGGATTGCGCTTCAACGCCTGCGTCACCGGGGTGTGGCCGATGAAGCCGTGGTCGTTGCTGATGCGCTTCTGCGAACCCCATTCCACGATGCAGGCCGGCTCGCCGAAGAAGTCGGCCACGGCCACCGTGTCCCAGCTGCGGCTCACATGCGTGCCGCTGGCCGTCACGGTGCAGGCGTGCGCCCGCGGTCCGTAGCAGTAGTAGTTGATCGAGAGAATGTTCGGCGTGCCGAAGACGTTCGCCAGTCGGGTGACGATCTGGTTGTTGTTCATCGACACGCCCCGGCCGAAGGCGACGGCTTCGGCGCCATGCGCGGCGCGGATCGCCAGCATGCGCTCGGCGACATAGGCGATGGCCTCGTCCCAGGTCGCGCGACGGAACTCGCCGCTGCCCTTCGGCCCAGACCGGATCAACGGGTGGTTGATCCGGTCTTGGTGGTAGAGCTGCTCGATCGAGGCCTTGCCCGCCTTGGTGCAGAGGCGGCCTTCGTTGACGGGGCTGTCCGGATCGCCCTCGACCTTCACCACGACCCCGTCCTCGACGTGCACCAGCGTGCCGCAGCCACCGTGGCACATCCGGCAGGTCGCCTTTTCGACATGCCGTTGCGGCACCCGTGCGGGGGCGGCTTCTCGATCTTTCTCGATGACGATATTCATCTCTCGCTTTGCTCGGGACGCACCCGTCCATGTGCCTGTGCACACAACGTTTTCGCATCCGGGAATGAAACCGGGACGGCCGCACCGCGCCTCCGCGGCGGGCCGCAACTGCGGTCAGGCGCGCATGACGACGCGCAGGTTGGCCGCTGACTTGCGGCAGGCGATCGAGAGCGAACCGCCACCGTCCAGCGCGTCGCAATAGGCGCTGATGGCCGCGTCGCCGAGCGGCGTCCACTTCGCCACCCACTGGTCGATGACTTCCGCGTTGCCCTCGGTCTGGCGAGCGAAGTCGAGCAGCGCCGCGGTCCAGCGCCGGCCGCGTTCGCTGTCGATCAGTTGGGCATCGCAGAGCACGCCGGTCAGCGAGTCGCCGTGCGCGCGGCCGGTCTGTGCCAGCCCCGAGAGCAGGGCCGAGTCGATGGCCGGCTTGACGACGAGATTGAGCGCGATGAACGCCTCGGCCCAGTCCCAGGTCGTGAGCGCCTTTTCAACCAGTTCGCGAAAACCCTGCCAAGCGGGATCGGTTTCCCAATGCCCGCGTTCGCCGGCGCCGAAACCTTCGTTCGGAAACGCCTTTCGCAGCTCCGCGGTCCGGTAGGCAATGCGCGACAACCAGCGAAGTTGGTCGCCCGCCTGGAAGATGAAGCAGTTCATCACCGTGCTGGAAGGCGCAACGGTTACCAGATAGTTGGAGCCCATCTGCGCCGCATGCAGCAGGTAGCGGGCCGGCGTGTAGAGGCGCGCCAACTGGGCGACCCAGCCGGCCGGCAGGCCGCTGTCGTGATCGTTCTTGCTGTGGTCGAGAAGCAGGCCGTCGACATAGGCTTCCTGGCCGTCCTGGATGGTGTTGTAGTTGCGATAGATGAGCTGGTCCGGATCACGAAACGCATCCCAATCGGCATGGCGAAGGGGACTCGCGTTGCGGTACTGCGCCATCCACTTGCTGAGCGGCAACGTTCGGCCCATGGCGAAGGGCTTGTCGCCCCAATCGGTCCACAGCAGATTCGTCGAGACGATCTCGTATTCGGTCGGGCGGCGGCGGTTGCCCGCGAGATGGCTCCAGGTGCGCAGCGGCTTGGAAAGGTCGTTGGCGATCTGCATGTTCGTTCGTTTCCTGTTCGAAGGGGCGGTCAGGCCACCGGCTCGAGATGATTGAAATACCAACGCACGGACTCCTGCGTGGTCTCGATCTTTCCGGAGAAGCCGGTCAGATAGACCTCGATCTCCTGCATCCGGAACGGCCGACCGAGCATGGTCTCGACCGTTTGCCGCCGCAGGATGACGCCCCCTTCGGCCTCGACGCGGATGTAGGCCCCGTGGTCGGCGATCTTCACGTCCTTCTCGGGGTTGTCCTCGACGATCGCATCGACGATCGCCATCGTGGTCTCGCCGCCTCGAAGGACGGGCCCCGCCATGTTGTTGCGCCCGACGGACATTTGGGTTCCTTGATTGACTGCTTGGGGCATTCCGTTGCCGACCGTTCAGGGCCGGCAGTGCAAGGGGTCCACCCCTGCACTGGCCACATAGATCTCGCCATCGACCAACTTCACGGGATAACGGGCGATGCGTGCATGGCAGGGGTTGACGCCCTCCCCCGTCGCCACATTCATGCGCCACAAGTGCATCGGGCAGGTGATGACATCGCCGTCGAGCGTGCCGCCGGACAGCGCCACCGCTTGGTGCGGACAGTTCGACTGCACGGCATGCACGCCCCCGGACTCGGTGTGGCACACGAGCACGTCCACGCCGCCTACCCGGTGGAGCGCGGTCTCGCCCTGCCACAGGTCGTCGAGCGGCCCGACGCGATAGAAGCCGTCGATGTCGGCGTCGGCCGGTGCATCGGTCGTGCTTTGGCGTGAGGAATCCACGGCCGCGCCGCCTATTCGACGATGACGTCGATGCAATCGAAATGGCGCAAGCCGGCCTCGCGGATCGTCATTTCGCGCGGGAACGTCTTGGCGCTGTCGTCGTCGGTGGTGCGGCGGATTCGCAGGGGCCGGCCAGGGCGGGGATGCCGAGTCTGGCAGCCGACGGCGGGCAGCGCGCAGGCCGCGGCGAGCTGGTCCATGGTGTGGCTGTCGTCCGCATCGGTCACCCGCACGTGGGCGTCGTACTGGATGCGGGAAATGAAGGCGATGGCAGTCATCTCGCGTGTTCCTCAGGCCGCCTTGGGCAGGGCGTGGGACCCGACACGGGCCCATGCGCAATCCTCGGCATCGCGTCCGCCGTTGCTGATGACGCCGATGCCCATATAGCGCAGGATCTCATCGGGCGTGGGCGGCGTCATGTCGCCCGGTGCGCGCTCGACGATGTCGCCGTTGTAGAGGCGCTCCGAGATGGTGGAGAAGTCCGCGTAGCGCTCCGGCTCCGTTTCGAAGATCCATTTGCAGGGCTTCGAGCAGAAGATGAAGGGCCGACCTTCATGCACCAGCTGGTACGGCTTGGCCTTCCATTCGGTGCCGCCCTTGTTCGAGATCGGGTACTGGCACATGTTGCAGCAGGCCGACATACCCACCGCGTGCGTTTTCTCTTCCAGGCCGGCCTCGAGGTTCTCGGTGACGACATCCCAGTACTGACCGAAGGTCGCCCCCCACCCCGGGTACTTCTCTTCCAGCCAGGCGCGCTCTTGCGGCCCCACGCCGGCACGGGGGTTCCACCACACCGTCTTGCGCCACGACCAGACACCGGCCTGTTGGGCGTGATGGTGAGAGTCGATGTCTTCCAAAAACAGGTCCCAGTACCACGGACGCTCGAGGCCCAGGTCGTGCAGCTGGCGTTCGAACTGGACCACGACGAACTCGTGCATGTACTCTTTGAACGACTGGTCGCGTTTCTCGAGTGGAAACCAGTAGTCCATCGGGATGCCAGTCAAGGTCGCGAACAGGCGCCAGATGCGCCAAAAGGCGATGTCGACCGCCTGCTGGGCCTGGTCCTTCTTGCCATTGCGGATCAGGATCTCGATCAGCGGAGACGCGATCTGCGCGTGGCGCGCCTCGTCAGACTGGATGCTCGTGATGAGGTTCGAGAAGACGAAGTCGCCCATGTTGGCGGCGTCCGCCGACAGGCCGATCATCTGCACATTCGTGAGCCCGGTCTCGAACGCGAGGTTCAGCATCAGCGACGTGGTGATGGCGTCGTGGGTGAGCATCACGTCGTCGAGCGCGTGGCGGCCCGTGAGCACGGCCCAGTTCTTGGTGTGCTGCGCGTGCACGGCCCAGTCGAACTGCCGGTCGAGGCCGATCAGCTGGTGCGGAAAGTACAGCTGGATCTGCGCATGGCGCAATTCATCGAGCGTGCCGAAAGTGGCCACGTTGCGCATCGAGGGCGCCTTCGAGAAGCGTGCCATGCGCGCGCAGGCCTGGGCCGTCTGGTATTCCGAAAGCGCGATCGACGCATAGTGCAGCTTGAGCAGGCTCAGGTAAGCCTGGTCGGCCTTCTCGTAATAACCGGATCGTGCCAGCGCCGCCTTGACCGAGTACGCGCCGGTGTCCTTCTCGCGCTGCACGCTGACGTACTCGCGGTAGGAGACCTTGTACGGTTCGTCGAAGGTTTCCCACTCTGACTTCGCCACACCGAAGGTATCGCTCTGAACGGTCGGGAACAGTTCCTCCTCGCTGACGTAAGTGGGCGTCCAGTTAGTGTCTCTTGCGATGTCGTACCACTCGGAACGGTCTAGGAGCATGGGAATATCCGGGTTGAAGTCGAGGTTGATGGAAGGGCTTGCACGGGTCTCAGGCGAAGACCTGCAGCAAGACGCCCGCGGCCAGGACGGCGGTTGACGCCACGAGATAACCGTTGGTCTTCTTTCCCGAAGCGGCGTTGAAGACGAGGTACAGGAAGAAGCCTGTCAACATCGCCTTGTCGATGGCGAAGGTGCCGATCGTCACCAGCGGCATGCTGACCAGCGCGATGCGCTCCGCGAGCGGGATCGACATGAACTGCTGCCGGCTCGGACAGAGCCGCACTCCGACGTAGACGAGCGCGCCCGTCGTGGCGGCCACGGGGATCGCCTGGATCAAAGGAAAGGCGAAGAAGCAGCACAACATCAGCACGCCCGCGGTGACGGCGGCCAGCCCAGTGCGGCCACCGCTGCCGATGCCTACAGCGCTTTCGACAAACGCCACCACGCTTGTCGTGCCGGTGAACGCCGCACCGATGCTGCCAATGCCGTCCACCAGCAGCGCCCGTTCCCGGCGGGGCAGCTTGCCGTTCACGAGGATGTTGGTGTTCATCGTGAGCCCGATGAACTTCGCGACGCTGCCGAAGAAGTCAAGCACGAAAAGGACGACGATCACGCTGAGCGCCTTCGGGTTCAGGATGATCGACAAGTCGAACGAGCCGACGCCCGAGAACATGCTGGGCGCGATCGCGGAGGTGGGCGGCGCCGGCGTGACGTACCCCATCGCGTAGAAGGCCGCAGTGGTCGCGAGGATGCTGATGAGCACCGCGCCCTTGACCTTGAGCCATTGCAACAAGAAGACGAGCGTGGCGCCGAAATAAAGTGCATAGGCGCTCGGCGAGGCGAGACTCCCGAAGCCTTTGATCGTCAGCCCCTTGTACTGCACGAGGCCGCCGATGCTCAGCGCGATGAGGATCAAGAATACCCCGACGCTGAACGAGAGCCCGACCTTCAGTGAGCTCGGAATGCTGTCGATGATGTTTTCGCGCACCTTCAGCAAAGTCAGCCCGACCATCAGCAGGCCGGACCAGAACACCATGCCAAGCGCTTGCTGCCAGCCGAAGCCCAGCGCCCCGACGGCGAAGAACGCGACGTAGGCGTTCATTTCCATGCCGGTTGACACCACGAAGGGCTGGCGCGCCCAAAGGCCCATTGCCAGCGTCGCCAGCGTCGACACAGTGATCGTGGCGAACAGCGAGACCGACTTGTCGATGCCGGCGTTCGCCAGGATCGACGGATTCACCACGAAGATGTACGACAGCGCCAGAAAAGTCGACACACCGGCCAGCACCTCGCGCCGGAACGTCGAACCCTTCAGGCTGATCTCGAAGAAGCGATCGATGCGGCCCGGCAGCGATTCAGGAATCCCGATGATCGGTGAAGCATTGACGGACATGGCGGACCTCGACAACTGTTCTAGCAACTCGCAGACGCCGGCGGCGTAGGTTCCGAGCGGCTGAGGCCAGTGTTGAACACCTCCCGTATAGCGTCAATCCACTTTGTTCTTGACACGGTGTTGCTCATTGAAGAACAGCTCCGGCGACGTTGCGGAGCGCGTCGGGTTCGCCTGGAGCTGCGAAATGGCTTCGCGGGCTGCCTCGGCAACCATCGCCGCGATCGTCGTCGGCGGCCGGCTCGACGAGATGAGCACCGTTAGTTCGGGTGGCTTGAGCTTGCGGTCGATCAACGGAACGAATTTCAACTCGCCCGAGCGGAGCTCGCGCTCGACCCCGACCGGCGTCTGGAACGCGATACCGATGCCGATCCGCACCGCAGACACGATGAATTCAGGCGACGAAGATTCGAGCACCGGGTCGAACGAGCCGGTTGAGTCCCGGAACATTTCGTCGAGCGTCGTCCGGGTGGAGATGCTCTGGTCGGGCAAGATCAGCGGCACCCCGACGATGTCCGCCAGCGCGAGCCGTTCGCGGCTCGCCAGCGGATGCGAGGGGTGCATGATGGCGCCGAAGGGCAGGGCCACCGAGACAAGGCTGCGAAGGTTGGGAAGCTCTTGCGAGGTGAACGAGACGCCGACGTCGGCGTCGCCGTTCAGCACCCGTTGTGCCACCTGGGCCGAGCCCTCGAAACGGCACTCGTAGGTGATGCGCGAATGCTGCCGGCTAAAGGCCGCGAGGATCCTCGGTAGCAGATCCATCGACGTGGCCTGGATCGCTGCGATCTTGACGTGGCCGCGCCGAAGACCGCGCAAGTCTTCCATCGATTCCTGCATCCGCTCCAGGTTCGACAGCATCTGCGCGGCGTGGAAGGCTACGGATTCGCCAGCGGCCGTCAGGCGCAAACCGTTGCTGACCCGCTCGAGCAAGCGAGCGCCGACAGCGTCTTCAATTTCCTTGACCTGCCGGCTGATCGCCGACGGCGAGACATTCAGCCGCCTGGCGGCCTCGCGAATCGAAAGGCATTTGGCCACCTCGTTGAAATAGAGCACCCAGGCCGCTTGCAGCCGCAGCGCGCTACCGGTCTTCATGCGAGCAGGCCATGTTCACAAAACCCCACGCCGCTGGCGGGGTCTGGTCGTTGAGCACGCGGTGACTTCTAAATCCCGTGCGGCCGTCGCCTCATTCTTTGTCAACGTGCGGGACAATCGCATCTCTTCCCGCCAAGAAAATTACAAGCGCGCAGGATGGCTCCATGGGTCGGCGCGAGCGCGCCAGCGCGACAATGGCAGCCTCTAGAAGACGCAGCAGCAAAATTTGTACCTGCGCTTGCCACGCGGCGGTCAATCGCAGCTAGCGTAGCCGCTCCGACGAGTTCAGGGCACGTGTCACGCAGCTAGCGCGTGAGCCGAGCACTTCGGTTGCGGCGGTAGCGCTCGCCAACGGGCTGAACGCGAACATGCTGCGCCGCTGGGTGCGCGAGGCCGAGGCGGGCAGCGGTGCGCAGCTCGACGACGCGACGCGATGAGGCCATGCCGAGGTTCGCACAGCTGCCGATGAGCGCGGTGTCGGCGGCGGTTCACCGCAAGCCCCAGCGAGGGCGTCGTGAGCACGGTGAACGTGGCGTGGATGCTCGCGAACTAGTCGCCGACCCATGGCTGTCTTCGAAGCGATCAAGTCCAACGACGCGGCTCGCGACAACGTCTGAGCCGCGCGTCGCGCAGACTCGATGGCGTCCGGACAGCTGGATTTCCTCGCGCATGAGATCAACCCGTCGCCGACCGGCATGCGGTCAGCAGCGACCCTGCGGCGAGCCTTGGGGCACCGACTCAGCGAGTTAGCGCGTGAAGGCCTGCAGGCAGTCGACGCCGTCCTCGAACAGGGCGCCGATGAGGACGGTTACGCGCAGGGCCGCGACCCCACCTGCGGGTGTCGAACGGGTAATGAAATAAAAAAACCGCTGCGAGACTCAAGGTCCCGCAGCGGTTTCACAGTTACATCAAGCACTTGTTCTTGAGCGCCAAATGCTTGATTTTTGGTGCGGCTGGCAGGAATCGAACCCACGACCCCTTGGTTCGTAGCCAAGTACTCTATCCAGCTGAGCTACAGCCGCTAAGCCCCAGAGTATAGCAGTGATCCTCGATCAGTCGCCCGCTCAAACGACGCGCGCGGCCGATTCGAAACAGAGGGCGGTGCGCTCGAGGTCGCCGTCGCGGCGCGCGAGCTGGGCGAGCGCGAGCCAGGCGCGGCGACGCGGGGCGGCGGCGAGCGCCGGGTCGACGGCGGCTTGTTCGAGCAGATGGCGCGCCTTGCCCCAGAGCTGGCGCTCGACGAGCGCACAGCCGACGGCGAGCGCGATCGCGCCGTCGCGGGGCAGTGCCTGCGACGCCGCTTCGAGCCGGGGCAGCCACTCTGCGCCGATGCCGGGGAGCGCCTCCACCAGCGCCTGGGCGACGCAGGCGCGTTCGTCTTCGGCGAGGTCGGTCACGCGGTCCCAGAACGGGCGCAGCCAGCTGCGTGCCTCCTCGAAGTCACCGAGCGCGCTCGCGCGTTCGGCTGCGCGCGCGGCGACGAAGCCGTCGCGGCGGTCGACCGGGTCGAACTGGAGCCAGATCGAACGCAGCTGGTCGACGTCGTGGGCGGTGTCGAGCGACTCGAACGCGAGCGAGCGAAGCAGCCCTTGCGCCGCCACGCGGGAGAACCCCTGGTGCTTGGCCAGCAGCCGCGCCGTCTTCAACGCGTCCTGGGGGCGCCGGCCGAGCCGGGCGGCCTGCAGCTTCAGGCGCAGCGCGTGCGTGCGGCGCGCCACGCCGAGCGGCAGTTCGCCGAGCAGCTCCATCGCGCGCGGCGCGTCGCGGTCGTCGAGCGCCCACTCGGCGGCGAGCAGCCGCGCGCCCTCCTCCGCCGAGCGCGCCGCGACGCTGCGGCGCGAGAGCTCGAGCCCGCGGCGCAGTTCCTCGTCACGGGTCGCCCGGTCCTGCAGCCGGTGCGCGCTGCCCGCGGCAAGCAGGTGGCCGAGCACCGTGAATTCGTTGTCCTGCGCCAGCTCGG
>CAZZWY010000009.1:16351-22289 GCA_964657785.1 uncultured Acetobacteraceae bacterium | reverse complement strand
TGTTCGTCGGAAAGACCAATCTGCCCGAGTTCGGCTACTACGGCGGCTGCGAAGGCCACGAGTACGGCGCAGCGCACAATCCGTTCAAGCACGGCCACTCGACTGGCGGCTCGAGCGGCGGCGCGTCTGCGTCGGTCGCCGCCGGGATCACCCCGCTCGCCGAGGGAAACGACGGTGCCGGTTCTGTGCGCATCCCGTCGGCGCTATGCGGCACGGTGGGGCTCAAGCCGACTGTCGGCGTGGTCCCCGACACGCTGTTCCCGAACCGCTACCACTCGTTCCTTTTCCATGGACCAATCACCCGCACCGTGGGCGACAGCGCTCTAATGATGGACGCCTGGTCCGGGCCGTCTGATGCCGACCCGAAGTCGATCGCCAAGCCGGTTCCGTCGTTTGTCGAGGCGATGGCTGGCGGTGTCGAAGGCCTTCGGCTGGCGTGGAGCGACGACCTGGGCACCGGCGTGCACGTCGACCCCGAAGTGCTCTCGGTGTGCCGCTCGGCGCTTGGCGATTTGAAGAGGCTTGGCGTGATCGTGACGGAGGCCACGCCCAAATGGCAGGGCGACATCTCGGTCGCGATGTGGAAGGGGCTTTGGGTGCCCGCGTTCGCTGAGGTCTACGACGATTACGACTGGCGCTCGTTGCACGGCCAGGTCGACGACAACCTGATCGAGATCATGCGCGAGGCGGAACACACCACCGCCGTCGACGTAGCGCGCGGCAGCGTGATTCGCGGAAAGATGTGGGACACCTTCACCGCGTTCATGACGGAGTTCGATGTGCTGGCCTCGCCGACGCTCGCGAGCGCGACCTTCCCGCATGGTCAGTTCTCGCCGGATTGGTTGCACGGCAAATCAGTCCGCGAACAGATTTTGGACTGGCTATTGACCTATCCATACAACATGCTCTCGAATCCCGCGATCACAATTCCCGCCGGCATGACCAAGGACGGTCGCCCGGTCGGCATCCAGTTCGCCGCGCGACCACGTCAGGACGCTTTGCTCCTCCGCCTCGCCCGCAACGTCGAAGCCGTGCGGCCATGGGCGCAGACTTATGGGTCAATCTGACTCGACAGTTCGCGGCCATCGCCCCTGTCCCTCTCTTTTGCACCTCTCTAGGAGTTACACCGTGATCAGTTCGACTATCAAAGCGTTGGTTCAGGCCGCTGTCACCGCGTCCCTTTTCGGCGCTCTCTCGGCCCAAGGCGCTGAATGCAAGAAGATCTACACGATCGGCTACAGCCACCCGGTCAGCGAAGCCAAGGCGGTGCAGGCGGTCGCGAAGTACGCCCAGAAGCGGGCCGACGAGGTTGGTTGTGTCAAGCTGCTGATCGACGCAACCACCAACCTCAACCTTCAGACGCAGCGCGCCGCGGTGGAGAGCTGGATCCTTCAAGGCGTCGACGCAATTGTCATCCGCCCGGTCGATCCGACCGCCTTCACCAAGCTTCAGCAAGAAGCCCAGGGCAAGAAAATCAAGTGGTTGACCTACACCAAGCCGATGAAGGGAGAAGACGGCTCCGTGGGCTGGGACACCAACAAGGCCGGCCAGTTGGTCGCTGACGACGTGGCCGCCTGGGCAAAGCAGAACCTGCCGAGTGGCAAGGTCTCGTCGGCGGTGACGGAGCTTTCGGTCGAGCGCTCGCTCGCCGGCCAATGGGAGATTCCCAAGGCGGCGCTGAAGAAAGCCGGCATCCCGGTCGTGCTGGCGCAGGACTGCGCCGACCAGGAATGCGGCATGGCGATGACCGAGAACGCGCTGCGCGAGCATCCCGACCTGCGCGTGTTTATCGCCGGGAGCACCGACGACCCAGGCGTCGGCGCGGCGCGAGCGTTCAAGAACGCCGGCATCGATCCGACTAAAGTTTATATCGGCGGAATGGACGGCTCCGAGCAGGCGCTCGTTGAGGTCAAGAAGGGAACCTATTACAAGGCGACCGCAGCGATCCGCCTGGATCTGCTCGGGCAATCGATCATTGACGCCTCACTGAATGCGATCAAAGGTACCGGCCAGACCAACATGCTGGCGCCGAACGAACTGGCAAAGGTCAGCAACATGCCGGCGCTCGACAAGCTGATCGCGGTCTACAAGTAAGCCGCAATGATCAACCCGATTGCGTCCGTCCAGATCGTCGCGCTCGCGAAGTCGTACGGGCCGGTGCAGGTCCTGCGCGGTGTCGATCTGGAGCTGCGCGCGGGGGAGGTACACGCGCTGCTTGGCGCCAACGGCGCGGGCAAGTCGACGCTGCTCGGCTGCTTGAGCGGCGCAGTCATGCCGACCTCCGGCGAGATCCGCATCGGTGGCCAGAGCCACGCCGGCTTCACACCGCGAGCGGCATTGGACGCCGGCATCTCGATCATCTATCAGCACTTCCAGCTCGCGCCGTCGCTGAGCGTCGCCGACAACGTCTTCCTTGGCGACGAGCAGCGCACGGCGCTCGGCCTGCTTGACCGGAGGAAGCAGCGCGTGGCAACCGCGCATGTGCTGGCCGAGATCGGCGTAGCAATCGATCCAAACGAGATCGTCGAGCGCCTGAGCGTCGGTGAGCAGCAATGCATCGAGATCGCTCGCTCGATGCGAAGGAAGCCACGGCTGCTGATCCTCGACGAGCCGACTGCTGCACTCGGTAAGCACGAGGTCAAGGCGCTACTGAAACTGGTGAAACAGCTTGCGCACGAACTCGGTGTGGCGATTGTCTATGTCACGCACTTGCTGGGCGAGGTGATGGAGGTGGCCGACCGTGTTTCAATCTTGCGCGGCGGCGCGATCCTCTGGAGCCGGCCGCGCTCGGACGTAACTGTCGCCGAATTGATCTCGGCGGTGTCGCCGGACGCACCCGTCTCAGAAACGCAAAAGGCGCCAGCGCGTTCGACGCGAGCCGTCGCCACTTTCGACGGCTTCCGCAGTGACTACTGTGGACCGCTCGACCTGACGCTGCATGAGGGCGAGATCGTTGGGTTATACGGCATGCTCGGCAGCGGACGGACGGACCTTTTGGAGACGATCGCCGGTGCGCGCGGGGCGTGGCACGGTAGCTTTCGGTGGGGTGCCGAACTGATTCGGCATCGGTCGATCGCTGCTGCGATAGATGCCGGGATCGCGCTGGTGGCCTCGGACCGGATCGTGCAGTCGCTGTTCGGCAGCCTAAGCGCGCGCGACAATCTGCTAATGCCGCACTACGCGATCCAGGCGCGGCCGCTGCGTCGGCTCCGGCTTGAGGCGGAGACTTTCAAGCGGATCGCGTCCGACGTGAGGCTTTCGCCGCCCGATGCCGAGGCCGATGGCGCCTCGTTCTCGGGCGGTAACGCCCAGAAGTTGATGCTGGCACGCTGGCTCGCCGAAATCCGCGACGTAAGGCTGCTCCTGCTCGACGAGCCTACACAAGGCGTCGACGTCGGCTCTCGGGCGCAGATCTATGGTTTGGTGCGCCGCTTTGCGAGCGGGCGGCCAGGCCGTACCGTGCTTTTTGCGAGCAGCGATCCCGAGGAAGTTCTCTCATTTGCCGACCGCATCGTGATTCTCGAGAATGGTCGCGTGACCCACATCGTCCCTTCGACGCTCGACGAGGCGGAGCTGATCGCGCTGGCGCAATCGGTCGACACGCGACATGCCGGCGATACAACCCTGATTGGAGCTTGATGCCATGTCGGCTACCAGCCTTTCCGCTTCCTCGTCGACAGCCGATCGAGCCCGTTCCCGCGGCAGCCTCTTCGAGAAAGCGATCAACCTGACGATGCCGCTGGCCACCGCGATGCTGATGGCGTTCTTCGCGTTCAACACGACGGCATTCCTTACGCTGGACAACTTCGCTGCAGTCATCTCTCAAAACGCTGCGGTGATTGTTATCACGACGGCTTTCGCGATGCTGCTGATGGCTGGCTTCGTCGACCTCTCGGTCGGCTCGTGCATGGCGCTCGCTGGCGTCGCGGCGGGCATGATGTTCTTAAAGTTCGGCCCCGCCGCCGGTATCGGCACCGCTCTCGTCATTGGGGTCGGCTGGGGGTATGTGAACGGTTTGCTGATCGGCGCGTTCGGCCTCTCGCCGATCGTCGTCACGCTCGGCGGGATGGCGGCTGCGCGCGGGATCGCGCTCGCGCTCGCGCCCAAGGCGATCTACGGCTTTCCGGACGGAATCGTCGAGTTCGGCAGCGGGAAAGTGGCGGGCATGAGCTACATCGGCTGGATCGCTCTTTTGATCGCAGCGATCGGAGCGGTCGTAATGGCGACGACGGCATTCGGCAAGCACGTTGTCGCGATCGGCGTGAACCGGCGAGCGGCCTTCCTGGTTGGCATTCCGGCCGAGCGCCTGATCGTGCTGCTTTACACCTTGACTGGGCTCAGCGTCGCGATCGGCGCGCTGCTAATCGTCGCGCGTCTCGACAGCGCACCGTCGGGCACGCTCGGCGTCGGGATGGAGATCACCGTGCTTACGTCGGTGCTGCTCGGCGGCGTGCCGTTCACCGGCGGGCGCGGCAGCATGTGGCGCGTGCTTCTGGGGCTCTGGTTCCTGCTCGTGCTCCGCAATGGGCTGACGCTGATGAATGTCGGTGCGGAATTCACAAATATTATTTCCGGGGCGGTGCTAGTCGTCGCCGCGGGGCTGGAGGTGTTGCAGGTGCACTTGCGCAAACGCGGTTAGAAACGCCGCTGGCTCGCCGCACCCGCGCCGCTTCGGCGCCGCCCACGTTTGTCTAGTTCCGCGCAAAGCCTGAACCCGGGGTTTTCTCGCTGTAACGCAGCCATTGCCGTCATTAACCTCCATAGCCGTAGTTGATCTTTGGCTGGCACGGATTTTGCTGGTTTCCGAGCTATTCAGCGGGAGGCCGTCATCAACATTCCGATCGAGATCGCGGGGATCGCGACAGGCTCTTCGGCATGCGATCCTGCGGCGGCCCGCGAGATGCTGGCGCTGATGGTGGCCGAACGGCCCTTCGTGGCCGCCAGTCTCAGCATGTTTAACCCGCTCGATGCGACGCACGCGACGATTGCGTCGATCGGCTATCCGGATCACGTGCTCTCGCACTTGGACGGCTGGTTCGTCGGCAACGACATTTCCTATCGCCATTACCGGACCCAGGGTCGGCGCCAGAAGGCATTGAAGTGGTGCGAGATGCCCTTCGATTACCAAAACACCTTTTCTGTTCGCGAGGTTTTTCGCCCGGCCGGTTACCGTGAAGGCGTTACCCTGTGTCTACACAGCCGCGATGGCCGATACACAGGGAACCTTCACGTCAGCACCGAGGATTCGAGGTACCCAACCAAATATATGTTGGGCGAAGAGATCCAGTCTCTGCAGACTGTACTCGGGAACTTCTCCGACCGGCTGCGTCATATAGCCGCCCGGTTGCCATGTCTCTCGTCAAGCAACGGATGCCTCACTACATCGCAAGGGGGGATCTTCGATGTCCCGGGGATTGATCCGATAGACCCTGACCTTCGTAACGAACTCGTCGCCAGCGTCCAGCGCCTTGGGGAAGTCGACGTTCCCGATGTGTTTATGTTCAAGCACTTGTCCACTTGGTTTTGCGTTCACACGGGAGTGGTAGATGGCGCGCGAAGTTTCATTGCCAAACGCTGCACGGTACCGTTCGCTCTGACTGATCGCGAGCTTCAGATTATTGAATTGCTGATCTCTGGCGATACTAATTACGAAATTGCCGCCAAGATTTTTTTGGCCAGAGCGACTGTTTCTAAGCATCTAGAGAATATCTTTCAAAAACTGGGCTGCAACAGTCGCACTTCGGTTGTCGGCATCGCCCTCGCCAACAACTTGAGGCTGCCTTTCAGAGAACGGCCCGCGAGCATGAACCTTAGTTGAGCACTCAAAAGACTGTGCGCCACTTTGCCGGGGCGGTCCAGTCATTGAAACGCGGTCTAGGAACCCACGGCTTGCGACACGGTCGTGCGCTCTGGCGCGGCGGGCGTCGGTCTCGGATCG
>CAZZWY010000009.1:0-16341 GCA_964657785.1 uncultured Acetobacteraceae bacterium | reverse complement strand
TACGTCGTCCTGAGATGACCAGGCGCGGCACGAAGACCAGCCACTCATCGCAGATGTACAGCGGGCTCTCGCGAACTCGATGACTCCGGTGTCGGCTCCGCGCGCCTTGAGCGGGCCGGCCGCGGCTGCCGGCGTCAGCGCAACCTTAGCGCACGGTTTTGTCCGTTTTCTGAGTCGACCCTCTTGACCACCTGACCACCAGGCCGAGCGGCAACTTGCAATCGAGACTCCCCAGCGACAGCGCGTCGGCATGGGTTGATCGGTCAGGTAGCCAGACCCCGGCCTGCGGCGGCGTGAAAACCTACACCTCGCGCTTGGCAGGATCGTTTTCCGACTTCGACGCGGCGCTGCCGTAGGGAGCTGTACAGCGTGCTTTTGGCGATGCTCAACCGTTTGGCGATGTCGTTCACACTCAGGCACTCAGGCGTCGCTCGCGGTACAAGGTCTCGGCGGCCAACGCCGTGGACTCGGCATGCGCCGGCATGCCCTTTGGGCGGCCTCCCACGCGTCCGCGCGCCCGAGCAGCCCGTCAATCGGCCCGCGTGCGCCCCCTGATCAACACCCGCTCGAACTCGGCAGCAAAGCGAAGAGATTGAACACCAAGCGCCCCTGCGCGCTGGTGGTGTCGAGCGGGTCGTTTCAGGCTGAGCAGGCCGATATCGCGAGCCACCAATTCGCCGACGAGGTCGACCAGGTGCCGTAGCGATCGACCCATGCGTCAACTCAGCTTGCTCAAGCGAGTCTTATAAAACGATCGCTTTATCGAGCGATCTTGCAATGGTCCTCTCCATGTTCGATAAACACCCATACACCTAAACACCTATTTATAATAGTTATGACCACTGTCCGCTGGAACATTGCCGTATCGCCTGACACTAACCAGTCCGTGCGT
Organism: uncultured Acetobacteraceae bacterium; assembly: GCA_964657785.1. GTDB lineage: Bacteria > Pseudomonadota > Gammaproteobacteria > Burkholderiales > Burkholderiaceae_C > LMDS01. The sequence continues at coordinate 15,449 of CAZZWY010000009.1, read as the reverse complement.
ATGTACCTCGCCGGCAAAGGCGGCGGTCGCAAGGGTGACCTGTCCCGCTTCATCGAGGAGGCCGTACGGGCGCACATCCTTGAACTGTCTGCCGAGCAAGCCAAGGCCGCAAACGCCGATGTGAACCAAGCCGACCTGACCTTGATCGTCGCCGAGGCAGTCCAGTGGGCTCGCTCGCGCGACCACTGATGCGCGTCGTCCTCGAGACCAACGTCCTGCTCAGCGCGCTCATCTCGTCACACGGCGCACCAGACGTGATCTATCGCGCCTGGCGCGCCGCCCGTTTCGAGATCGTGACCTCGACGATCCAGCTCGACGAACTTCGGTGCGCCAGCCGCTATCCGAAGTTCAAGGCGGTGCTTCAGCCGCATCGCGTCGGCGCGATGGTAAACAACCTTCAGCGTGCGCTGGTTCTGGATCGCCTGCCCACCGACATCGAAGCCGACGACTCCTTCGACGCTTTTCTGCTGGCGATGGCAATCGCCGGCGACGCCGACGACCTGGTCACAGGCGACACCGAGCCGGGCTCCTGCAACGCGAGCACATCAACCGCACCCGGATCGTGACGCCGGCGGCGTTTTGCGCCGAGAGACTTTGACCCACGATGCCCGTCGATTTCCCGACGCTCGCTCAACGCGAACGATACGGTCGCCACCCAGACATTGTCTCGACTGCGCCGGCGCGCTACTTTCATCTTGACGACGACGCCCTCTACCGGGTCGCCCGCAAGCGGCGCGACAGTAGTCGTCTTGGCTACGCGCTGCGGCTGACCACGGCCAGATTTCTCGATGATCCGACGGCTGTGCCAGCCAAGTCCACAAGGTCGGTTCAGATTGCATTGGAGCTGAGATCGAGCGCGCGCCCACACTGCCGCTTGACTAATGGCTATCGACCCGAAGGCTTCGGCCGCAAGTATCTGGAGCTGCCCTAGCGAGCGCGTGCCCCAGCCAGAGCCAGCCCGCCGGCTTGGGTACCCAGGGTCCACCACACTTCGGCTTCGACCGAAGCATCTCGCGCGTCGTCTGTTGCACAGTTGCGCGTCATCCCAACCGAACATGAGCGCACACAATGACCATCACCTGCTTCATTCGCTATCAAATCGACCCTTTCCAGCGCGACGCCTTCAAAAGTTACGCAGAAGCCTGGGGCCGCATCATTCCGCGATGCGGTGGCGAACTCATCGGCTATTTCCTTCCGTACGAGGGCAGCAATGATGTGGCCTGGGGATTAATCGGTTTCGACGACATGGCGGCCTACGAACGCTACCGTGCAACGCTCAAGCACGACCCGGAGGGGGAGGCAAACTTTGAACACGCCCAGTCCAAGCGCTTCATTCTTCGAGAGGAGCGTACGTGGCTTCAGGATGTGCGTGCGACCCGCAATGCGGCGCGGCAGGTGACGCCGTGATTGCGGTCATTTTTGAAGTGGATCCGCGACCCGGTGCAGCGCCGCGCTACTTCGAGCTTGCGGCTGCGCTGAAAGCCGATCTAAAGTCCATCGACGGCTTCATCTCGGTAGAGCGATTCGAGAGCCTTGCACGGCCAGGGCAATATTTGTCTCTGAGTTTCTGGCGCGATGAAGCTGCAGTGCGAAGCTGGCGCTGCCACGGAATGCACCGCCAGGCTCAGCAGAAAGGCCGCAGCGACGTGCTCGCGGGCTACCGATTGCGCGTTGCCACTGTAGTGCGCGACTATGGGATGCTCGCGCGCGACGAAGCGCCTTCGGACTCGCAAAGCACGCTAATCTGACATCCATGAGCACGCCCCACGAACCTCGCCTGGCCCGTGTGGCTGCCATCGTGGCTGATCCGACGCGCTCTCGCATGCTGGCTTACCTGCTGTCCGGCGAATATGCCAGCGCCAGCGAACTGGCAAAGATCGCATCGGTGACACCGGCCACGGCCAGTGGGCACCTGGGCAAGTTGCTGGATGCTCGATTCGTTGTTTGCGAGCCCAGAGGCCGTCACCGCTACTATCGCCTGGCCGATGCCGAGGTGGCGCATGCACTGGAGGCCCTGGCGTTGGTTGCCGAGCGCGATGGGCACGATCGCGCATGGTCAAATCCGGGGCGAAAACGCCTGCGCTTTGCACGATGCTGCTACGGGCATTTGGCGGGGCAACTGGCGGTCACGGTCTTCGATGCGCTTCAGCGTGGCGAACGCCTTAGGTCGACGACGGACGGCTACGAACTTACCGATGCGGGTAGTGAGTGGCTCCGGGAGTTGGGGGTGAGTCCGGGTACGCCCAGCGGACGGCGCCGCTTCGCTTACCGCTGCCTGGATTGGTCCGAACGCCGCGATCACCTCGCGGGCCAACTGGCAGACGAGATCTACCAGCATTTCACCAAAGCGGGTTGGCTACGCCGCGCTTCCGGACGCGCGGTGGAAATCACCATCAGCGGCCAGCAGGAACTGCTGCCTCGTTTGAGCGCAGGCACCTGAGATCGCTAAGCCGACCGCGACCAGGTTGGGCACCACTCTATCCCTAAGTCGGATTACTGTTCCATTGTTCCCCGGACCCCGTGCTTCACAGGTCACGGCCGCCACCCGCCGCAAGCGCCGAGCGCTGCGCGTACGATCCGTCGCTCCCCTTTCGCGCGCCGATTCCGGTTGCTTCTCCTTCCAAATGGCCGGTTCGCTCAATCCGTGTTCTCCGCCCGCTTCAGCGTTGCCTGACCCGGCCACGCTCAGCCGCAACCGCCGCGCGCTCTTCGCGATCCTGATCTCCGTCGCCCTCGCGACGCTCGATACCGCGATCGCCAACACCGCCCTGCCCGCCATCGCCGCCGACCTGCACGCGGCGCCGGCGGCGTCGGTCTGGGTCATCAATGCGTATCAGCTCGCGATGGTCGCGACCCTCCTGCCGCTCGCCGGGCTCGGCGACATCATCGGCCACCGGCGCATCTACCTCGGTGGCCTGGCGGTGTTCACGCTCGCCTCGCTCGCCTGCGCGCTGGCGCCGACCTTGCTGCTGCTTGCCGCCGCGCGCGGCCTGCAGGGCGTCGGCGCGAGCGGCATCATGAGCGTCAACGCGGCGCTGATCCGCTTCATCTTTCCGCCGCACCGACTCGGCCGCGGCGTGGGGCTCAACGCTCTCGTCGTCGGCGTCAGCTTCGCGGTCGGGCCGACGGTCGCCTCGCTGATCCTGAGCGTCGCGTCCTGGCACTGGCTGTTCGGCATCAACCTGCCGCTGGGCCTGGCCGCACTGGCGTTCGCGGTCCCCTCGCTGCCGCATTCGCCACGCAGCACGCACCGGTTCGACGCGCCCGCGGCGCTGCTCAACGTCGTCGCCTTCACCGCCCTGATCGTCGCATTGAGCGCGGCGGCGCAGCGCGAGCCGGCCTCGATCTGGGCGAGCGCGCTGGTCGTCGTGCTGGTCTTCGGCGTGCTGCTGATTCGCCGCGAAGCGGGCAATCCGTCACCGATCCTGCCGGTGGACCTGTTCCGTCGCCCGGCCTTCGCGCTGTCGTCGCTGACGTCGATCTGCACCTTCGTCGCGCAAGGGCTGGCGTTCGTGTCGCTGCCGTTCTATTTCGAGGGCGTGCTCCACCGCAACCAGGTCGACACCGGCTTTCTGATGTCGCCATGGTCGGTGCTCGTGGCGCTCGCGGCACCGGTCGCGGGGCGCCTGTCGGATCGCTACCCGCCTGCCATCCTCGGCGGCATCGGCCTGGCCATCCTGGCGCTGGGGATGGGCTCGCTGGCGCTGCTGCCGGTGCACCCGGGCGTGGTCGACATCGTGCTCCGGATGGCGGTCTGCGGCATCGGCTTCGGCTTCTTCCAGTCGCCGAATCTGAGGGCGTTGATGTCGGCCGCGCCGCCCGAACGCGCCGGCGGCGCCAGCGGCACGATCGCGACCTCGCGGCTGCTCGGCCAGACGACTGGCGCGGCGCTGACGGCGTTTTGCTTCAGCCTCGCCGGCGTCCACGGTTCGACCGATGCGCTCTGGCTCGGCGCGGGCTTCGCGGCGGCGGCGAGTGTGGCGAGCCTGATGCGGTTGACGGTCCGGCAGGAGTGAAGAGCGCTCAGCGCTCAATCATGTCGTCTCTTGCCGGTTTTCGGCCGACCGTGAGCTGGCCGCGGAGGGTCGCCATGACGCCCTCGGAGCGGTCCAGGCGGTCGCGCATGTGAGCCCATTCGGCGAGCCGGCGTCGAACTGCTCGTTCCTACAGCAACACGATGTCGTACTGCTCCGGCGACCCGGTCGCCTCGGCCCGCAACGAGATCGGCTTGCCGATGAAATCCGAAAGGCCCGCCAGGTGCTGGCTTTCTTCGTCGAGCAGCATCTCGACCACGGCGGGTGCCGCGATCACGCGGAATTCCTTCGGGTCGAACTGCCGCGCCTCGCGCAGGATCTCGCGCAGGATGTCGTAGCAGACGCTGCGCGGCGTCTTCACCTGGCCCCGGCCGGCGCAGGTCGGGCACACCTCGCACAGCAGGTGCGCCAGCGACTCCCGGGTGCGTTTGCGCGTCATCTCGACCAGGCCGAGTTGCGTGAAGCCGCTGACCGTCGTCTTGGTGCGGTCGCGGCCGAGTTGCTTGCGGAGTTCGGCAAGGACCGCGGCGCGGTGATCCTCGCGCACCATGTCGATGAAGTCGATGATGATGATGCCGCCGAGATTGCGCAGGCGCAGCTGGCGCGCGATCGCCTGGCCCGCCTCGAGGTTGGTCCTGAAGATCGTGTCGTCGAAATTGCGGGCACCGACGAAGCCGCCGGTGTTGACGTCGACCGTCGTCAGCGCCTCGGTCTGGTCGAGGATGAGGTAGCCGCCCGATTTCAGGTCGACGCGCCGGCTCAGGGCCCGCGCGATTTCGTCGTCGATGTTGTGCAGATCGAAGATCGGGCGCTCGCCCTGATAGTGTTCGAGCTTCTGCACCGAACCGGGCGTGAACTCGCGGCCGAACGCGCCGAGCTCGTCGAATTGCTGGCGGGAGTCGATGCGGATCGTCTGCGTCTGGTCGTGGGCCAGGTCGCGCAGCACGCGCTGCACCAGGTTCAGGTCCTGGTTGAGCAGCGTCCCCGGGGGCGACTTGAAGGCCTTCTCCCGCACCCGTGCCCAGGTCTTTCGCAGGTAGCGGATGTCGTCGGCGAGCTCGGCATCGGTCGCGTCCTCGGCGTTCGTGCGCAGGATGAAGCCGCCGGGCGGTCCGGCGTCGGCCGGCACCTGGGCGAGCGCGTTCATGCGGGTACGCAGCTGCTCGCGCAGCTCGTGCGAACCGATCTTCTGCGAGATGCCGATGTGATCGTCCTGCGGCAGGAAGACGAGCAGGCGGCCGGCGATGCTGATCTGGGTCGAGAGGCGCGCGCCTTTGGTGCCGATCGGGTCCTTGACGACCTGCACCATCAAGGTCTGGCCTTCGAAGACGAGGCGCTCGATCGGCGTCGGCGGGGCGACCGCCGTCCCGCCATCGCCACGTGCGGGGACGGACGAGCGAGCGTCCCGCGGCGCGCCGCCCCGCGCCGCCGCGGACGGCTGGCTTCGCGGCGTGACGCCGTTGACCTGCACATCGGCCACATGCAGGAAGGCCGCGCGCTCGAGCCCGATGTCGATGAACGCGGACTGCATGCCGGGCAGCACGCGAACCACCCGGCCGGTGTAGATGTTGCCGACCCAGCCGCGCTCCAGGGCGCGTTCGACATGCAGTTCCTGCACCGCGCCGCTCTCGACGATCGCGACCCGCGTTTCCTGGGGCGACCAGTTGATGAGGATGTCTTGCATGGGGCGGCTGTTGTCTTTCTGATGGGGATGCCCCGGTGGCCGAGGTCTTCACCGCAGGGCCCGTCGTCGTCTCACGAACCGGACCTGCTACTGCCTGATGATGCCCGCTCTCGCGAGGAGCTGCGCCGTCTCGTACAGCGGCAGGCCGACGATGCCCGAATAGCTCCCGGCGATGCGCTCGATCCGGGCGGCGATGCGGCCCTGGATGCCGTACGCGCCGGCCTTGCCGAAGGGCTCGCCGCTCGCGACGTAGGCCTCGAGCACCGGCTCCGGCAACACGGCGAACCGTACCCGCGAGACGCTGACCGCCACCTCGTGCCGCCCCTCGACCGCCAGCGCGACCGCGGTGAGCACCCGGTGCTCGCGGCCGGACAGCAGGCGAAGCGTGCGCATCGCGTCGGCCGCATCGACCGGCTTGCCGAGGATGCGGCGGCCGACGGCGACCGTGGTGTCGGCGCAGAGTATCGGCGCGGCGCGGCCGCCGAGGCGCTCCAGACGGCGTTGCGCCGCGTCGAGCTTGGCGAGGGTGACACGCCGGACATAGGCGCCCGGCCATTCGCCGGCGCGCTCGGCCTCCAGCGCTTCTGCGTCTTCGTCGGCGCCGGGCAGCAACAGTTCGTAGGCGACGCCGATCTGGTCGAGCAACTCGCGCCGGCGCGGGCTCTGCGAGGCGAGGTAGACGAACCCGGGCGCCGCGCTCGGCGGATGCGCCGGCTCACTCACGGTGATACGGGTGGTTCGCCAGGACGGTCCAGGCGCGGTAGAGGGCTTCGGCCACCAGCACCCGGACGACGGCATGCGGGAGGGTCAGGTCCGAGAGCCGCAGCGCCTCGTCGGCGCTCGCCTTCAAGGCCGGCGCCAGGCCGTCCGGGCCGCCGACGAGCAGGGCGACGTCACGACCGTCGTGCTGCCAGGCCTTGATCCGCGCCGCCAGGCCGGGCGTGTCGATGCGCTCGCCGCGCTCGTCGAGGACCACCCGGCGCACCCCGCGCGGCAGCGCCGCCTCGAGGCGGGCGGCTTCAGCGGCCATCCACTGCGGCGCGGCCCCGCCGCCATTGCGCGCTTCGGCCTTCACCGCCTTCAACTCGAGCCGCAGTTCCGGCGGGAACCGCTTCGCGAACTCGGCATACGCCGTCTCGGCCCACGCGGGCGGGCGCTGCCCGACGGCGACCAGCAGCAGTTTCAAGCCATCACCATGGCGCCGCCCAGGCGGCTCATGCCCGGGCGGCGGCCTTCTTCACCGGCACGCGACGCACCGCGGCCTTCTTCGCCGGCGCCTGCTTCACGGCGGCGCGGCCGGGCGCCGGTTTTTTCAGGCCGACGACCCGCGTCACGAGGCGCTGCGGCGCCGTCTTCTTGGCGGCGGCCTTCTTGACCGGCGCTCCCGGCATCGCCACCACCTTCTTTGCCGCCACCTTGCGTGCCGTCGCCTGCTTCGCCGGCGGCGTCGTCCAGGCGACCTGCGACGGCGTTCGCGGGGCGGCCCGCTTGGCCGTCACCCGCTTGGCCGGCGCCTCGGGCTCGGAGGCTTTCACCAGCCGCGGTTCGGTCGAATCGATCTTCATGCGCACCGGCTTGTCGCCCCAGATCTCCTCAAGACGATAGAAGTCGCGGATCGTCGGCTGCATGACGTGGACGACCGCCGCGCCGCAGTCGACAATGATCCATTCGCCGTTGCTTTCGCCCTCGGTCCGCGGAATCGGAAATCCGGCGTCCTTGACTGCCTCGCGCACGCTCGTCGCGAGCGATTTTGTCTGCCGGTTGCTGGTGCCGGACGCGATGATCACGCGTTCGAAGAGCGACGACAGGTGTTCGGTGTTGAACACGACGATGTTCTGGCCCTTGACGTCTTCCAGACCATCGACGATGACGCGTTGCAGTTTGCGAATGTCCATTCAGCTCCCGACGGGCTCCCTGCCCTGTGATGGTGGATCGATGTAGAGGCGGTGCGATTCAATATAGCGCGCGACCGGGGCCGGGACCAGGTCGGCGATCGACTCGCCGGCGGCGAGCCGCCCGCGGATGTCGGTCGACGACACGTCCATCATCGGCAGGCGGACCGTCGCATGCGGCGCCTGCAGCACATGTGGATCGGCGGCAGGGCCGGCGCCGGGGCGGTCGGCGATGGCGAGCGTCGCGCGGGCGACGATCTCCTGCCAGCGCTCCCAGGTGTGAAAGCCCGCGTACTGGTCCTGCCCGATCACGACGAACCATTCGGTCTCGGGCTCGGCCCCCTGCAGTTCGGCCACGGTGTCGGCGGTGTAGCTCGGGCCGTCGCGCTCGAGTTCGCAGCGCGACAGCACGAACCGCGGTTCGCCCGCGATCGCCAGGCGAACCATCGCCTCGCGGTCGGCGGCCGGCGTCATCGGACGGGTCTTCTGCCACGGCTGGCCGGCCGGCACCCAGCGCAGCTCGTCGAGCGCGAGCTCCTTCAAGGCGAGCCGCGCGAGCGCCAGGTGGGCGTTGTGGACCGGGTCGAAACTGCCGCCGAAGATGCCGATGCGGCGGGATGGTCCCGACCTCAAGCTCGGTCCCGATCGGCCCAGTCACGCGGCCGCAGGAAATCCCGGTACAGCCGCGCCTCTTCGGTGCCCTCGGCCGGCCGCCAGTCGTAACGCCACTTCACGATCGGCGGCATCGACATCAGGATGCTCTCGGTGCGGCCGCCCGACTGCAGGCCGAAGAGGGTGCCGCGGTCGAAGACGAGGTTGAATTCGACATAGCGCCCGCGCCGATACGCCTGGAAATCGCGCTCGCCCTCGCCGAACGGCATGTCGCGGCGGCGCTGCAGGATCGGCAGGTACGCCGGCAGGAACGCGTCGCCGACCGCGCGCATCACGCCGAAGCTGCGCTCGAAGCCGAGCTCGGAGAAGTCGTCGAAGAAGACGCCGCCGATGCCGCGCGGCTCCTGGCGGTGCTTCAGGAAGAAATACTCGTCGCACCAGCGCTTGAAGCGCGGATAGAGCGCGTCGCCGAACGGGGCGAGCGCGTCGCGGCAGGTCGCGTGGAAGTGGGCCGCGTCGTCCTCGAAGCCGTAGTAGGGCGTGAGGTCCATGCCGCCGCCGAACCAGGTCACGACCTCGCCCCCCGCGGGCGTCGCGGCGAGCATGCGGACGTTCATGTGCACCGTCGGCACGTACGGGTTCCGCGGATGGAAGACGAGCGACAGCCCCATCGCCTCGAATGGCGCGCCGGCGAGCTCCGGCCGGTGCTGCGTCGCCGAGGGCGGCAGCACGCGGCCCTTGACGTGAGAAAAGCTGCAGCCGGCGCGCTCGAGCAGCTCGGCGCCTTCGATCAGGCGCGACCGGCCCTCGCCTTCGAGGCCGGTGAGCGGGCGGGCCGTGGCCGGCGCCGGCACTTCTTCGGCCGCCGGGCCTGCTGCCGCGCGGGTCCAGTGGTCGAGGCCGAACGGCGCGCCGCCTTCGGCCTCCAGCGCCGCGACGATGCGGTCCTGCAGCCCGAGCAGGTAAGCCCGGACGGCGGAAGGGTTCGCGGCGCCGCTCAACGCTTGATCGCCCGGTGACCGATGTCGCGCCGGTACTGCGCGCCGTCGAAGTGGATGCTGCGCAGCACGTCGTAGGCGCGCGCCTGGGCGAGCTTGGTGGAATCGGCGAGCGCGGTCACGCAGAGCACGCGGCCGCCTGCGGTCACGAGGCCGCCACCGTCCTGCGCCGTCCCGGCCTGGAACACGATCGCGTCGGGCTGCTCCGCGGGAATGCCGTGAATCGGGTCGCCCCGGCGCGGCGCGAGCGGATAGCCGTGCGCCGCCATCACGACGCCGAGCGCGACGCGCCGGTCCCATTGCAGCTCGACCTGATCGAGCGTGCCGGCGGTGCCGTGCATCAGCACGTCGAAAAGATCGCTCTTCAGTCGCATCAGGATCGGCTGGGCTTCCGGATCGCCGAGGCGGCAGTTGAATTCGACGGTGCGTGGCCGGCCCTGGGCGTCGATCATCAACCCGGCGTACAGGAAGCCGGTGTAGACGATGCCGTCCTTCGCCATGCCGTGAATCGTCGGCAGGATGATCTCCTGCATCACCTTGGCGTGCACGTTGGGCGTCACGACCGGCGCCGGCGAGTAGGCGCCCATGCCGCCGGTGTTCGGGCCTTCGTCGTGGTCGAGCAGGCGTTTGTGATCCTGCGTGGTCGCGAGCGAGATCACGTTCTTGCCGTCGCAGAGCACGATGAAGCTCGCCTCCTCGCCGGCCAGGAATTCCTCGATCACGACCCGTGCCTGGCCGTCGTTGTGCTGCACGCCGAGCGGGTTGGCGGCGCTGCCCGCGAGCATCCAGTCGATCGCCTCGTGCGCCTCGGCGACCGTGGTCGCGACGACCACGCCCTTGCCCGCCGCGAGCCCGTCGGCCTTGATGACGATCGGCGCACCGTGGGCGTCCACGTGCGCGTGCGCGGCGGCGGCCTCGGTAAAGGTTTCGAATGCGGCGGTCGGAATCTTGTGGCGCTGCATGAAGGCCTTGGCGAAGGCCTTCGAGCTCTCGAGCCGCGCCGCGGCGCGGGTCGGGCCGAAGACCCGCAGGCCGCGGCCCCGGAACAGGTCGACCAACCCGGCGGCGAGCGGCGCCTCGGGCCCGACCACGGTGAGCGCCACCTTCTCGGCCTTGGCGAAATCGGCGAGGGCCGTCGGGTCGGTGAGGTCGACGTTGGTGAGTTTCGCATCGAGCGCCGTCCCGCCGTTGCCGGGCGCGACCAGCACCGTCTGCACCCGGGGCGACTGGGCGAGTTTCCAGGCGAGCGCGTGCTCCCGGCCGCCGTTGCCGATCACGAGGACTTTCATGTCGCTGACCCGCTGCCGACCCGGCGTTCGGCCCGAGACGCCGTCACGGGGCGATCTCGGCGTTGTGGTAGAGCGCCTGCACGTCGTCGAGGTCCTCGATGACGTCGAGCAGCTTCTGCATGCGTTCGCCCTCCTCGCCGGCGAGTGCGATGGTGTTCTCGGCGCGCATCGTGACCTCGGCGACCTCCGGCTTGAAGCCGGCCGCCTCGAGCGCCGCCTTGACCTCTTCGAACGCCGGTGCGGGGCACAGAACTTCGACGGCGCCGTCGTCGCCGGTCAGCACATCGTCGGCGCCGACCTCGAGCGCGACTTCCATCAGCCGATCTTCATCGGTGCCGGGGGCGAAAACGAGTTGGCCGACGTGCTTGAACTGGAACGCGACCGAGCCTTCGGTGCCCATGTTGCCGCCGTACTTGCTGAACGCATGCCGCACTTCGGCGACCGTGCGGACGCGGTTGTCGGTCATGCAGTCGACGATGATCGCGGCGCCGCCGATGCCGTAGCCTTCGTAGCGGATTTCCTCGTAGTTCACGCCTTCGAGGTTGCCGGTCGCCTTGTCGATGTTCTTCTTGACGGTGTCGGCCGGCATGTTCGCCGCCTTGGCCTTCTCGACGGCGAGCCGCAGCCGCGGGTTCATCGCGAGGTCGCCGCCGCCCTGGCGCGCGGCGACGGTGATTTCACGGATCACGCGGGTCCACACCTTGCCGCGCTTCTCGTCCTGGCGGCCTTTTCGATGCTGGATGTTGGCCCACTTGGAATGACCGGCCATAGGGCTCCTGTTTGCGGCGCGTAGGCGCTCATTCTGTCCTGCGGACGCTGCCGCGATGTCGATCTGGGGATGGTCGGACGCATTTTATCGGCGCACGATCGATCCGATGGACACCGCACCGTTTCGCTTGTCGTTCGGGAGCCTCGACCGAAGGCGCGGTGGGGGTGCGGCAGCCGTGTCCGCGCGCCGTCGCGGCCGCGCTCGTCGGTGCCGACGGGCACTCGTCGCGTGCGCCGCCTCGTTCGTCGCAGCGGCCTTTCTGGTCGGGACGTGTCGCGCGGAAAGTCGCCCCAGTGGTCCGGAATCGACGCGCGCATCCCGCGCCGTCAGCCCCGAGACCCAGGGAGAGACAGCGATGAAAAAAGCTCTTGCGACGCGGTTCATGGCCCTCACGGCCCTGGCCAGCGGCCTGACCGGCGTGACCATCGTCGGCTGCGGCGGCAGCGACGACCGCACGCCCGTGGCGCCGGTTTCGATCGACGCCGGCACGCCCAACACCATTTCCAGCTGGGATGCGGCCGCCACCGCCACCATCAACGTGGCCCCCGCCACGACCGGAACCGCGGAAGAGATGCAGCCGGTGTATGCGGTCGATCTGGCGACCGTGCATGTCGCGATGTACGACGCCGTCGCCGCGGTCGACGGCCACTACACGCCGTTCTACGTGACGCCGACCTCGCCGGCGGCCGGCGCCTCGGCCGATGCCGCCGCGACCGCCGCCGCGTACGCCGTGCTGAAGGGCCTCTTCCCCTCGCGCACCGCGCAGTACCAGCCGACCTACGACGCGCTCGTCGCCGCCGTGCCCGACGGCAGTGCGAAGACCCTCGGCCTCGCGCTCGGCGCAGAGGTCGGCGCCGGCGTGCTCGCCGCGCGCGCGGCAGACGGCCGCTCGGTCGTCCTGGCGGCCTTCGTTCCGGGCACCGGGCCGGGGCAGTTCCGCGGTCCGGCGCTGGTCGGCCGCAGCTACCCGTCGATCCGTCCCTTCGCCCTCACGAGCGCGGCGCAGTTCCGGGCGCCGGGGCCGCAGCCGCTGACGAGCGCCGCCTACGCCGCCGATCTCAACGAGACCGAAGCGCTCGGCGGTTCGACCAGCACCACCCGCACCGCCGAGCAGGCCACCAGCGCGCGCTTCCACAGCGAAGGGCCCTTCACCCTCTGGCCCCGCAACCTGCGCCCCTTCACCATGACCACCGGCGCGAAGCTCGTCGACCAGGCCCGCCTCGGCGCGCTGCTCTGGGTCACGCACGCCGACGCGACCATCGCCTGCTTCGAGTCCAAGTACTTCCATCTCGCCTGGCGCCCGTTCTCGGCCATCAATCTCGCGGAGACAGACGGCAACGATGCCACGACCGCCGCACCGGACTGGACCCCCTTTCTGCCGACGCCACCGCACCCCGAGTACCCGGCCGCACACGCCTGCGTCGGCGCCGCCGCGGCCGAGTCGCTGAAAGCGTTCTACGGAACCCCGGCAGTCAGCTACGACTTGGACAGCACGGCGAGCGCGACGACGCACCATTACGACAGCACCGACGCGCTCCTGGCCGACATCACGGTCGCCCGCATCGCCGGCGGCATGCACTTCCGCAGTTCGGTCGTCGACGGCGCGGCTCTCGGCAAGAGCGTTGCCGACTGGACGGTGAGCCACCGCTTCCAGGCCCGTTGAGCATGGCATGCACGCGTCGCAAGAGGGGCCGTCGTTCCGTGCCACGGCAGCGTTGCCCTGTTGCGTCGAGGGCTCCTCGGCGCGCGCCCCATCGCGCGCGGCGGTCGTGCTGACCGCTTTCGCCACGCTGGGCCGTCGCCTCGAAGGCGTTCGCGACGACCGCCGCGCGCCGGGTCTCGCGATCGTCGCCGGGATCACGCTGTACCTGTCGACGCAGATGCTGTTCCAGAAGGACCTGCTCGCGTTCTGGACGCCGGTCGAGGTCGCCGTCGAATGGCTGCGCTATCTGGGCGAGCTCGCCGTGCTGGCGGCGCTGCTCTACGCCGCCTACCTCGGCACCGACGCGGCGTGCCGGCGCCTCGCGACCGGGGCCTGGTGGCGCCTGGCCGCGGTCGCGGCGGCGCTCTACGCCGCGGCGGTCGCCTTCATGCTGTTCTCGGCGGCACTCCGCAACCGGTTCGCGGTCGCTCCGGACATCGGCCTGGCCGCATCGCTGGCGACACGCTGGGCGGTCGTCGGCGTCTATGCGGTGGCGGTTCAGGCGATCTGGCAGCGCGTCCGCGAGACCGACGCCCAGGCCTTCGCCGCCGAGGCGACGGCCGACGCGCTCGCCCGCGAACGCCAGCATCTGCGCCTGCAGTTGCTGCGGGCGCAGATCGAGCCGCACTTCCTCTTCAACACGCTCGCCAACGTGCGGCGCCTCTACCAGACCGAGCCGGGCGACGGCGAACGGATGATGGCGAGCCTCAAGTGCTACCTTCATGCCGCACTGCCCGGGCTGCGGCGCGACGGCGCGACGCTCGCCGAAGAGCTCGGGCTGGTCCGGGCCTACCTCGCGCTGATCGCGGTCCGGATGGGGTCGCGCCTGGCCTGGCGCGTCGACGACGCCTCGGGTTGCGGCGCCCGGCGGTTCCCGTCGATGATCGTCCTGACATTGGTCGAGAACGCCATCCGGCACGGCCTCGAGGCGTCGCCGACCGGGGGGCGGGTCGACGTCGCTGCCACGCTGGAGGAGGGTCGCCTGACGATCAGGGTGCGGGACGACGGCGTCGGCCTCGGCGGCGCCGACACCGGCGGCACGGGTGTCGGACTCGCCAATATCCGCAACCAGTTGCTGGCCTGTTACGGCGCCGGCGCGAGGCTCATGCTCGTGTCGGCCGAACCCGGCGTGCTCGCGACCATCGTCGTCCCGTCGGAGGCGCTGTGAACAAGATGCCCGCGGGGGTGAACGCGACGCACGCCTCGGCCGCGCTCGAGCCCACGGTGCCGATGCCCGTCTGGACACGCGCTCCGGCAGATTGGCGACACAGCGACCCGGGTCGGCTGGCACCCGCTGCGGGCGCGGACTTGCGCCATGACGCGCGGCTCCTGGCGGCGTTGGTGGGGGCGATGACGATCAACCTGCTGCCGGCCGCCTGGGCGATCGTCGGTCGACCGTCCGAATCCTTCCTGAAATTCGGGCTGCTGCTCGCGCTCACCTGGACGCTGACCATCGCCCTGCAGCTCGCCGTGCTCCGCGCGGCCCGCGCACGCCGCCAGCCGGCGCTGCTGCAGATCACGGCCACCGCGGTCGTCGGAATGACCTTCTCGCTCGCCTTCAGCACCCCGCTGAACCCGTACGCCGAGCGCCTCGGGCTGATTGCGGTCGACGCCTGGGGCAGCGGTGTCCATGCCGCCTGGACGTCGGTGCTCGTGGCCGTGTTCCTCGTCTGGCACTGCGAAGGCCGGCAGCGGCAAGCCGAAGCCTCGCAGCGGCTGCGCTCGGTGCAGCTCGCGCAGCTCGCGGCGCGGCGCGGTCTGGTCGAATCGCAGTTGCAGGCGGTGCAGGCGCGCATCGACCCGCAGGATTTTTTCGACACGTTGGACGCGATCGAGACGCTGTACCGGCGGGACGTTCCGCGCGCCGAGGCGCTCTTCGACGAGCTGGTCGTCTTCCTCCGAGCGGCGCTGCCGAGCCTGCAGAGCGCGTCGTCGGTGCTGGCCCGCGAACTCGACCTGGCGGGCGCGAGCGTCCGCATGCACGCGCTCGCGAGCGGCGAGGACATCGCGCTCGACATCGCCGCCGACCGGTCGCTGCAGCGGCTCGCCTTCCCGCCGGGTCTCCTGCTGCCGCTGCTTCGCGACGTGCTGCGCGCCGGGACCGGCCGCCGCCGCGTCGGTCTCTCGGTCGCGCTCGAGACCGGTTCGTCACGGCCGGCCTCGCTGGTGCTGTCGATCGCGGCCGACCGCGCCCCCGAGGAGACCACGCTGCGGCAGGTTCGCAGCACCCTGCGCTCGCTGTTCGGCGCCGCCGCGACGCTCGACTGCAGCCCGCCGTGCGACCAGCGCATCACCACCCACCTGCGAATCGACCATGAACGCCTCTGACACCGACCGAAGACCGACCGCCCTCATCGCCGAGGACGAGCCGCTGCTCGCCGACGAGATCGCCGAAAGGCTCGCCGCCCTCTGGCCGCAGTTGCACATCGTCGCGAACGTCCGCGACGGCGTTGCCGCGCTGGCGGCGAT
>CAZZWY010000008.1:1307-22992 GCA_964657785.1 uncultured Acetobacteraceae bacterium | reverse complement strand
GGGCAGAGACAGGCATTGCTGGCAGGCTGCAGGCGCTGCTGCGGGGCCGCACGGCGGCTGGTAGACCGCTCCCTGCTCCCTGCCGCAGTTCAAGGCGGCCTGGCCGCCTACACTGCGGTCATGTACATCCTCGGCATCGAATCGTCGTGCGACGAAACCGGGGTCGCCCTCGTCGAGACCATCGGCACCGCGCCGCCGCTGCTGCGGGCCCAAGCGCTCCACAGCCAGATCGACATGCACCAGGCCTACGGCGGCGTGGTGCCCGAACTGGCTTCGCGGGACCATATCCGCCGCGTTCTTCCGCTGGCTCGCCAGGTGATGAGCGAGGCCGGCGTTGCGCTCGACGAGGTCGACTGCATCGCCTACACCCGTGGGCCCGGCCTGGCGGGGGCACTCTTGGTCGGTGCCGGTGTGGCCTGTGCGCTCGCGGCGGCGCTCGAACGGCCGGTGATCGGCATCCATCACCTCGAAGGCCATCTGCTGTCGCCCTTCCTGTCGTCCGACCCGCCGGACTTTCCGTTCGTCGCGCTGCTCGTGTCGGGGGGGCACACCCAGCTGATGCGGGTGCTCGGGGTGGGCGACTACGAACTGCTCGGCGAGTCGATCGACGATGCTGCCGGGGAGGCGTTCGACAAGTCGGCGAAGTTGCTCGGTCTCGGCTATCCCGGCGGTCCGGCTCTGGCACGGCTGGCCGAGTCGGGGAATCCGGCGGTTTTCGATCTGCCGCGCCCGTTGCTGCACAGCGGCAACCTCGACTTCTCCTTTGCGGGCCTGAAAACGGCGGTGCGGACCAAGGCCCTGGCACTCGGTGCCGGCATCAGTCTTCAGGCCAGGGCCGATCTGGCCGCGGCGACCCAGGCCGCCATCGTCGACGTGCTGGTCCGCAAGTCGCTGCAGGCGCTGAGGCAGACCGGGCTCGCGCGCCTCGTCGTCGCCGGCGGGGTGGGTGCGAACCGGTGTCTCCGTGATCGGCTGGACGCGGACTGTGCGAAGCGCCAGGTTCGCGTTCACTATCCCGAGCTCTCGCTCTGCACCGACAACGGCGCCATGATCGCGCTCGCCGCCGCGATGCGCGTGCAGCATGGACGCGCTGCGCTGCGGCGGGACTTCGCGTTCGACATCCTGCCCCGCTGGTCCCTCGTGGCGCCGGCTGCCGTGACCGCGTAGCCTTCGGCTACAATCCGCAGGTTGCGCTCGGCCAAGCCCGTCTTTGCTCGAGACAACGTCCGAAGCACGCCCCAAGCACGCCACTGGTCGGTTTCACCGGTGAGCGCAAGTGAAACGTCGAGACCGTGCAGCCTTCTCCCTTCTTCGGTTCCGTTGTGACCCGTCGAGCGGCAGGCAGACCGGTTTCTTCCTCCTGGAAACGAGAAGAAATGTCCAACGCCACCATCGACAAGGCCGAGATCGTCAAGGCCAACGCGCGCAGCGCACATGACACCGGGTCGCCCGAAGTGCAGGTCGCCATCCTGACCGCACGCATCAACGACCTGACCCCGCACTTCAAGACCCACATGAAGGATCATCACGGTCGCCGGGGTCTTCTGAAGATGGTCAATCAGCGAAAGAGCCTGCTGGCTTACCTGAAAGACCGTGACGCCGGGCGTTACACCGCGCTGATCCAGAAGCTCGGCCTGCGCAAGTAACCGGTCCATCGGCCGCAGAGCCTGTCTGGGTTTCACCCGGGGAGGCTCTTTGCATTTTGGGTCCGGTCACGTCAATTGGGTCCGGGCCGCGACCAACAACGGGAGCAGGAAGCTGCGGCGACGCTGTGTCATTCCACCGAGGTTCTCTACGCGATCTCCACGACGCGGCGAGAGTTTCCCTGGAATGGCATTCGCCCTCGGCCAACATGCTCCGGGCCTGCCGTGCCGCCCCGAGGCACGCGACAACCACCGGAGAGACACGCATGAGCATGTTCAACAAAGTCACCAAGACCTTTCAATGGGGTCAGCACACCGTCACGCTCGAGACCGGTGAGATCGCGCGCCAGTCGGGCGGCGCGGTGATCGTCAACATCGAGGACACGGTCGTGCTCGCGACCGTCGTTGCCGCGAAGAATCCGAAGCCTGGCCAGGATTTCTTTCCGCTGACGGTCGACTACATCGAGAAGACCTATGCGGCCGGCAAGATTCCCGGCAGCTTCTTCAAGCGCGAAGGTCGTCCGAGCGAACTCGAGACGCTGACGTCGCGCCTGATCGACCGGCCGCTGCGGCCGTTGTTTCCCGAAGGCTTCTACAACGAGGTGCAGATCGTCATCCACGTGCTCTCGCTGAATCCGGAAGTCTCGGCCGACATCGCGGCATTGATCGGCTCTTCCGCCGCGCTCGCGATTTCGGGCATCCCGTTCAGCGGCCCGATCGGTGCGGCGCGCGTCGGCTACGTCAATGGCGAGTACGTGCTGAACCCCGGCAAGACGCAGCTGCTCAATTCGCAGATGGATCTGATCGTTGCGGGGACCGAAGCCGCCGTGCTGATGGTGGAATCCGAGGCCCAGCAGCTTTCCGAAGAGATCATGCTCGGCGGCATCGTGTTCGGTCACACCCAAGGCAATGTCGCCATCAACGCGATCCATGAGCTCGTGCGAGACGCGGGCAAGCCGGTCTGGGACTGGCAGGCGCCCGAAAAGAACCAGGTGTTCGTCGGCCAGGTGACCGCAGTCGCCGAGGAGCGCTTGCGGGCGGCCTACCAGATCCGCTCGAAGCAGTCGCGCACGCTGGCGACGCGTGAGGTCACCGCCTTCACGACGGCAGCGCTGAAAGAGCAGGGGATCGAGTTCGACAAGGTTCACCTCGACAACGTCCTGTTCGACATCGAGGCGAAGATCGTCCGCAGCCAGATCCTCGCGGGCGAGCCGCGCATCGACGGGCGCGACACGCGCACAGTGCGGCAGATCGAGATTCGGAGCGGCGTGCTGCCGCGGGTTCACGGCTCGGCGCTCTTCACGCGCGGCGAGACGCAGGCGCTGGTCGCGGCCACGCTCGGCACGGCGCGTGACTCGCAGCGCATCGACGCGCTCGCCGGCGAATTCACCGAGCACTTCATGCTCCACTACAACATGCCGCCGTTCGCCACGGGGGAAACCGGCCGTGTCGGCACGCCGAAGCGCCGTGAGATCGGCCACGGCCGGCTCGCCAAGCGAGCGCTCGTCGCCGTGCTGCCGACGCAGGCCGACTTTCCTTATTCGATGCGCGTCGTGTCGGAGATCACCGAGTCCAACGGCTCGTCGTCGATGGCTTCGGTCTGCGGCGGCTGCCTCGCGCTGATGGACGCGGGCGTGCCGCTCAAGGCGCACGTCGCCGGCATCGCGATGGGTCTGATCAAGGAAGGCAATCGTTTCGCGGTCCTGACCGACATCCTCGGCGATGAAGATCACCTCGGCGACATGGACTTCAAGGTCGCCGGCACGACGGCCGGCGTGACCGCCCTGCAGATGGACATCAAGATCCAGGGCATCACGAAGGAGATCATGCAGGTCGCCCTCGCGCAGGCCAAGGAGGCGCGGCTGCACATCCTCGGCAAGATGACCGAGGCGATGGGCACGGCGAACACAGAGGTCTCGCAGTTCGCACCGCGGCTCTACTCGATGAAGATCAACCAGGAAAAGATCCGCGACATCATCGGCAAGGGCGGCGCGACGATCCGCGCCCTCACCGAAGAAACCGGCTGCACCATCGACATCGGTGAGGACGGCACGATCACGATCGCCTCGACCGATGCCGACAAGGCAGCGTTCGCGAAGAAGCGCATCGAGGAGATCGTTGCCGAGGTCGAGGTTGGCAAGGTCTACGAAGGGCCGGTGGTGAAGATTCTGGACTTCGGCGCCCTCGTCAACCTGATGCCGGGCAAGGACGGTCTCCTGCACATCAGCCAGATCGCTCACCAGCGGGTCGAGAAGGTCACCGATTTCCTCAAGGAAGGTCAGCTCGTCAAGGTCAAGGTGCTCGAGACCGACGAGAAGGGCCGCGTCAAGCTGTCGATGAAGGCGTTGATCGATCGCGACGCGCCGATGCCGGCCGCGTACGAGTAACGGGCGGACGCGATGAAAGCAATCGAGATCACTGCGTACGGCGGCCCGGAGGTCCTGCGGCCGACGGAGCGTCCCGACCCGGTCGCGGGGCCGGGCGAACTGCTGATCCGCGTCTCGGCCTCGGGCGTCAATCGCCCCGATGTGCTTCAACGCAAGGGCCAGTACCCGGTGCCGCCGGGCGCCTCGGACCTGCCGGGGCTCGAAGTGGCCGGACACATCGCCGGCGGTGACGCCGGGGAACTCGCCCGCGCGGGTTTCGCGGTCGGCGACCGGGTTTGCGCACTCGTCGCGGGCGGCGGCTATGCCGAGCTCTGCGTGGCGCCGATCGGTCAATGCCTGCCTTCCCCGAAACATTTCAGCGACGTCGAGGCGGCGAGCCTGCCCGAGACCTTCTTCACCGTCTGGTCGAACGTGTTCGAGCGGGCGCAACTGCAGTCGGGCGAGACGCTGTTGATCCAGGGCGGCAGCAGCGGCATCGGCGTCACTGCGATCCAGTTCGCAAAGGCCGCGGGGGCCACGGTCATCGTCACCGCAGGCAGCGCCGAAAAATGCGCCGCCTGCCTGAAGCTCGGCGCCGACCACGCGATCGATTACAAGACGCAGGACTTCGCCGTCGAGGTCAAGCGCATCACCGAAGGCCGGGGAGTCGACGTGATCCTCGACATGGTGGCCGGTCATTACGTCGCCCGGGAAGTGCAGAGCCTGGCCGAAGACGGGCGTCTGGTCTTCATCGCGGCGCAAGGAGGCGTCGAGGCCCAGATCGACACCAGGCTCGTGCTGCGTCGCCGCCTCGTGATCACCGGTTCGACCTTGCGGCCACGGCCGGTTGCGTTCAAGACGGCGATCGCGGCGGCTCTGCGCAAGACCGTCTGGCCCTGGCTCGACGAAGGGAAGGTCAAGCCTGTCGTGTTCCGCACCTTTCCCGCGGCAGAGGCGGCCGCCGCCCACGCCGTGATGGAGTCGACCCAGCACATCGGCAAACTGGTGCTGACCTGGTGAGGGCGGCGTCGCGCCGCGAGGCGTCCTGATGCGCCGCAAACTCGTCGTCGGCAACTGGAAGATGAATGGCGATCGCGCCGGCAACGCCGTCCTGCTCGCGGACCTGAAGGCCGCCGGCCCGTGGGTGGCGGAGGTTGCCGTCTGCGTGCCGGCGTGCTATCTCGCCGACGTGGCGCTGTCGTTGCAGGGCGAGGCGATCGCCTGGGGGGCGCAGGATTGCTCGGCGCATGAAGCGGGGGCCTACACCGGCGAAGTGTCGGCCGCGATGCTGGCCGAGTTCGGTTGTCGCTATGTGCTCGCGGGTCATTCGGAACGCCGCGCGTACCAGTTCGAGACCGATCAGACGGTCGCCGCCAAGGCGAAGGTCGCACTCTCCCACCGCCTGACGCCCATCGTGTGCGTCGGTGAAACCCTGGCGGAGCACGAAGCCGGGCAGACCGAAGCGGTCGTCAAGCGACAGTTGTCGGCGGTGATCCATACCCTCGGCCGTTGCATTTCGCAAATCGTCGTGGCGTACGAGCCGGTTTGGGCCATCGGCACCGGACGCACCGCGAGTCCGGCGCAGGCCCAGTCGGTGCACGCCCTGATTCGGGCGCTGCTGAAGGCGGCGACGGAGCGGGCCGACGGCATGTCGATCCTCTACGGCGGAAGCGTGAAGGCCGACAACGCCGCGTTGCTCTTCGCCGAGCCGGACATCGACGGCGGTCTGATCGGCGGTGCCTCGTTGAAGGCGGCCGAGTTCGGCGCGGTCTGTCGTGCGGCCGGCTGAGTGTCCAGGTCGGGCCGCTCGACGCAAGCAATTTCGGAGTTGAAAGCGTTATGAACGTGATTTTGAATCTGGTGGTGGTGCTGCAGATCCTCGCGGCGCTGGTCATGATCGGGCTGGTATTGATCCAGCACGGCAAGGGGGCCGACATGGGTGCCTCCTTCGGCAGCGGCGCCTCGGGAAGCCTCTTCGGGGCGACCGGCAGTGCAAACTTCCTGTCGCGGTCGACGGCGGTCTGTGCGGGCGTCTTTTTCTGTTGCACGCTGGCGCTCGCCTATTTCTCGAACGACCGGAGCCGCGCTTCGGCCGGCAGCGTGCTCGATGCGCCGATCGTGACCGCCCCGGCGGCAAGTGCACCGCCGAGCGGCGCGGTGCTTATCCCGGGAGCCGCCAGCGCCCCGATTGCGACGCTCCCGGTCCCCGGCGCAGCGTCGGCGGGCACGACCCAGCCGAAATAGGCGGGTCCACGCGGCCGCGTCCTGATTGTTGCAGTGCAGCGCAGTCCGGACCGAGCCCGCGCTTTGGGCTAGAATGCGGTGCTGTCCGGTGAGCAATACCTCACGCAAGTCGGGCAGCTCCGATGATGAATTTCGTCCTTCGGCCGACGTGGTGAAATTGGTAGACACGCTATCTTGAGGGGGTAGTGGCGAAAGCTGTGCGAGTTCGAGTCTCGCCGTCGGCACCAATGAGTTCGCTGTTATCAGTTCGCTGTGAGTGAGCCCCGCGCAGCAGGCATGTCGAGTGCCTTCTCGCGGGGAGTCGTGACTGGCACCGACCATGTACCTCGAACCCTACCTCCCGGTCATCCTGTTCATCCTGATCGGTGCGGCTGTCGGCGTGGCGCCCCAGGTGCTCGGCGCGCTGCTTGGCCCGAGCCGGCCCGACAAGGCGAAGAATTCGCCGTACGAATGCGGTTTCGAAGCCTTCGAAGACGCGCGGATGAAGTTCGACGTTCGCTACTACCTCGTCGCGATCCTCTTCATCCTGTTCGACCTCGAAATCGCCTTCCTATTCCCCTGGGCGGTGTCGCTGCGAGAAATCGGTGCCACCGGCTTTTGGGCGATGATGCTCTTTCTCGGCATCCTGGTCGTCGGATTTGCCTACGAGTGGAAAAAGGGTGCGCTGGATTGGGAATGATCGGGTTGCCCGTATGCCCGCCCGTCCGGCGGGGGCCTGCACCTCGTCACAGAAATCGAGCACCGCATGAGCATTGAAGGCGTACTCAAGGAAGGTTTCGTCACCACGAGTGTCGACACCCTCATCAACTGGTCGAAGACGGGTTCGCTCTGGCCGATGACCTTCGGCCTCGCCTGCTGCGCCGTCGAGATGATGCATGCGGGGGCGGCCCGGTACGACATCGACCGTTTCGGCATGCTGTTCCGGCCGAGCCCGCGTCAGAGCGATCTGATGATCGTGGCCGGCACGCTGTGCAACAAGATGGCGCCGGCGCTGCGCAAGGTCTACGACCAGATGGCCGAGCCGCGCTGGGTGCTGTCGATGGGCTCGTGTGCCAACGGTGGCGGCTACTACCACTACAGCTATTCGGTGGTGCGCGGCTGCGACCGCATCGTGCCGGTCGACATCTACGTGCCCGGCTGCCCGCCGACGGCGGAGGCGTTGCTGTACGGCGTGCTTCAGCTCCAGGCGAAGATCCGACGCGAGAACACGATCGCGCGCTGAGGCCACCAATGAGAATCGATACCCTTCAGGCGGCGGTCACCGCCGTTCTCGGCGACCGGGTCAAGGCGCTGGTGCTTTCGCGCGGCGAGTTGACGCTCACCGTCTCCGCAGCTCACTACCTCGCGTCGGCGCTGGCACTGCGCGACCATCCGACCCTGAAATTCGAGCAGAACGTCGACCTGTGCGGCGTGGATTATTCGAGCTACCAAGACCGGGAGTGGAGCGGCCCGCGGTTTTGCGTCGTCTCGCATCTGCTCTCGGTCACTCACAACTGGCGCCTGCGTCTGAAGACTTTCTGTCCCGATGACGACCTGCCCGTCATCGATTCCTTGAACGACGTCTGGAGCTCGGTGAACTGGTTCGAACGCGAAGCCTTCGACCTCTACGGCATCCTCTTCGAGGGCCACTCGGACCTGCGCCGCATCCTGACCGACTACGGTTTCATCGGCCACCCGTTCCGGAAAGACTTTCCGACCACCGGCCACGTCGAGATGCGCTACGACGACGAGCAAAAGCGCGTCATCTACCAACCGGTGACGATCGAGCCGCGCGAGATCACGCCGCGCATCATCCGCGAAGACAACTACGGCGGCCTGCACTAGCAGCACCCCATGGCCGACATCAAGAACTACACGCTGAACTTCGGGCCCCAGCACCCGGCCGCGCACGGTGTGCTGCGGCTCGTGCTGGAACTCGACGGCGAAGTGATCCAGCGCGCCGACCCGCACATCGGCCTGCTGCACCGCGCCACCGAGAAGCTCGCCGAGAGCAAGACCTTCATCCAGTCGCTGCCCTACATGGACCGGCTCGACTACGTCTCGATGATGTGCAACGAGCACGCCTACTGCCTGGCGATCGAGCGGCTGCTCGGCGTCGACGTGCCGGTGCGTGCCCAATACATCCGGGTCATGTTCTCGGAGATCACGCGGCTTCTGAACCATCTGATGTGGCTCGGCGCGCATGGCCTCGATTGCGGGGCGATGAACATCTTCATCTACTGCTTCCGGGAGCGTGAAGACCTTTTCGACATGTACGAGGCCGCCTCCGGGGCCCGCATGCATGCCGCCTATTTCCGACCGGGCGGCGTCTACCGCGATCTGCCGGACGAGATGCCGCAGTACAAGGTCTCGAAGATCCGCAACGCCAAGGCGATGAGCGAGATGAACCGGAACCGTCAGGGTTCGCTCCTGGATTTCATCGACGATTTCGTCGGCCGCTTTCCGAAGTGCGTCGATGAATACGAAACCTTGCTCACCGACAACCGCATCTGGAAGCAGCGCACGGTCGGCATCGGCATCGTGACGCCCGAGCGGGCGTTGAATCTCGGCTTCACGGGCCCGATGCTGCGCGGCTCGGGAGTTCTCTGGGACTTGCGCAAAAACCAGCCCTACGACGTCTACGACCAGATGGATTTCGACGTCCCGTTGGGTGTCAACGGCGATACGTACGACCGTTACCTGGTCCGCGTCGAAGAAATGCGGCAGGCCAACCGCATCATCAAGCAATGCGTCGACTGGCTGCGCGCCAACCCGGGACCGGTCATCACGACCAACCACAAGGTCGCGCCGCCGCCGCGGGTGGACATGAAGTCCGGCATGGAAGACCTGATCCATCACTTCAAGCTCTTCACCGAGGGCTTCCACGTGCCGGAAGGAGAGGCCTATGCGGCGGTCGAGCATCCGAAGGGCGAATTTGGCATCTATATCGTGAGCGACGGTGCGAACAAACCGTATCGCTTGAAGATCCGTCCACCGGGCTTCTCGCATCTGGCCTCGCTTGACGAGCTGTCGCGCGGCCACATGATCGCCGACGCGGTCGCGCTGATCGGCACCATGGACATCGTGTTCGGGGAGATCGACCGGTGAAGGCCGAACCCGTCACGTCCGACTGGATGCCTTCTGCGGCGACGATGGCCCGCTTTGACGCCGAGGTCGCGAAGTACCCGGCGGACCAGCGCCAGTCCGCGGTGATGGCGTGCCTCGCGATCGTTCAGCAGGAGCTCGGCTTCGTCTCCGCCGAGAGCGAGAAGCTGATCGCCGACTACCTTCACATGCCGCCGATCGCGGTCCATGAAGTGACGACGTTCTACAACATGTACAACCAGCAGCCGCTCGGCAAGTACAAGTTCAACGTCTGCACCAATCTGCCGTGTCAGCTGCGCCAGGGTCAGGGCGCGCTGGATCACCTCTGCGCCACGCTCGGCGTCGAGGAGGGCGGGACGACCGCCGACGGCCTGTTCACGGTGCAGAAGAGCGAGTGCCTCGGCGCCTGTGCCGACGCGCCGGTGATGCTGGTCAACGACCGGCAGATGGTCAGTTTCATGAGCGACGCGCGTCTGGACGAGCTGGTCGCGACCTTGAAGGCGAGTGCGTCATGATGAACCTGCCCGATCTCTCGAAGTTCCAGGCGACCGGACGCGAGACCTGTTTTCACGGCCGCCACATCGGCCCTCAGATCTACGACGGCCTCGACGGCACGAACTGGGGCCTGACCGCCTACGAGGCGCGCGGTGGCTATCAGGCCCTGCGCAAGATCCTCGAGCAGGGTGAGGTCGACGGCACGCCGCGGGGCATGACCGCCGACCAGGTCATCGCCGAAGTGAAGGCCTCGGGCCTGCGCGGGCGCGGCGGCGCGGGGTTTCCCACCGGCCTCAAGTGGAGCTTCATGCCGCGTCAGTTCCCGGGCGCGAAGTACCTCGTCTGCAATTCCGACGAAGGCGAGCCGGGCACCTGCAAGGACCGCGACATCCTGATGTTCAACCCGCACATCGTGATCGAGGGCATGGCGATCGCCGCCTACGCGATGGGCATCAAGGTCGGCTACAACTACATCCACGGCGAGATTTTCGAGGTCTACGACCGGTTCGAAGCAGCGCTAGAGGAGGCACGTGCCGCCGGTTATCTCGGCGACAACCTGCTCGGGTCTTCGTTCAGTTTCCAGCTTCACGCAGCGCACGGCTTCGGTGCCTACATCTGCGGCGAAGAGACGGCGCTGCTCGAGTCGCTCGAGGGCAAGAAGGGCCAGCCGCGCTTCAAGCCGCCGTTCCCGGCGAGCTTCGGCCTCTACGGCAAGCCGACGACGATCAACAACACCGAGACCTTCGCGGCGGTGCCCTGGATCATCCGCGAGGGCGGCGCGCCGTACCTTGCGATCGGCAAACCGAACAACGGCGGCACGAAGATCTTCTCGGTCGTCGGCGACGTGCAGAACCCCGGCAACTTCGAGGTTCCGCTCGGCACGCCGTTCACCAAGCTGCTCGAGCTCGCCGGCGGAGTGCGCCCGGGCCGGACGCTGAAGGCGGTGATCCCCGGCGGCTCGTCGGCGCCGGTCTTGCCGGCGGCGATCATGAACGAGCTGACGATGGACTACGACTCGATCGCGAAGGCCGGCTCGATGCTGGGGTCCGGCGCAGTCATCGTGATGGATGACAGCCGCAGCATGGTCAAGAGCCTCCTGCGCCTGTCGTACTTCTACATGCACGAGAGCTGCGGCCAGTGCACGCCGTGCCGCGAAGGCACCGGCTGGCTCTATCGGATGGTCGAACGCATCGCCAACGGCCAGGGCAAGCTCGGGGACATCGACTTGCTGAATTCGGTCTCCGACAACATCCAGGGTCGCACGATCTGCGCGCTCGGCGACGCTGCGGCGATGCCGGTGCGCGCGATGATCAAGCACTTCCGCGACGAGTTCGTGGCGCTGATCGAGGGCGCTGCCAAGCCGGTCCACGCGGGGCATACCGGCGTCGGCACCAGCATCAATCCGAAGCACGATTCTGCGATGGCGAACGTGCCCCACCCGCAGGTCAGCCCCGTCGGGGAGCTGCACCCTGCCCCGGCGCGAGGTTCCGCCTGAACGCGCAGAGCGCTTCTCGAGTGGCGAGGCAGTACATCCGATGATTGAAATCGAACTCGACGGCAAGAAGGTGGAGATCGCCGAAGGCAGCATGGTGATGCATGCGGCCGACAAGGCGGGCACCTACATTCCGCACTTCTGTTATCACAAGAAGCTCTCGATCGCGGCCAACTGCCGCATGTGTCTGGTCGACGTCGAGAAAGCGCCCAAGCCGATGCCGGCCTGCGCGACGCCGGTCACGCAGGGAATGATCGTTCGGACCAAGAGCGACAAGGCGCTCAAGGCACAGCAGGGAGTGATGGAGTTCCTCCTGATCAATCACCCGCTCGATTGCCCGATCTGCGACCAGGGCGGCGAATGCCTGCTGCAGGATCTCGCCGTCGGCTACGGCGGGTCGAGCTCCCGCTACGACGAAGACAAGCGCGTCGTCTTCCCGAAGGATGTCGGACCGCTGATCTCGATGCGCGAGATGAACCGCTGCATCCACTGCACGCGCTGCGTCCGCTTCGGCCAGGAAATCGCCGGCGTGATGGAGCTCGGCATGATTCATCGCGGCGAGCACTCGGAGATCACGACGGTTGCCGGCGAGACGATCGATTCGGAGCTGTCCGGCAACATGATCGACGTCTGTCCGGTCGGAGCCTTGCTGAGCAAGCCGTTCCGCTACCAGGCACGCACCTGGGAGCTTTCGCGTCGCAAGAGCATCAGCCCGCACGACAGCACGGGTGCGAACCTGATCGTGCAGGTCAAGGGGCAGAAGGTCATGCGGGTGGTGCCGCTCGAAAACGACGAGGTCAACGAATGCTGGCTCGCCGACCGCGACCGCTTTTCGTACGAAGCGCTCAATGGCGACGATCGTCTGACCGCGCCGATGCTGAAGCAGGGTGGCGCCTGGCGCACGGTCGACTGGCCAACGGCGCTCGAGTACGTCGCTCGTGGCTTGAAGCAGATCGCCGCCGACCACGGCCCTGCCAGCATCGGCGCGCTCGGGTCGGCGCACGCGAGCGTCGAAGAACTGCACCTGCTCGGCAAACTGGTTCGTGGGCTCGGCAGCGAGAACATCGACTACCGCACCCGCCATGCGGATTTCAGCGGTGGGGAAGGGCCGAAGGCAGTGCGCTGGCTCGGCTCCAGCATCGCTGCGCTGTCGGCGTTGCAGCGGGTGCTGGTCGTCGGTTCCTTCCTTCGCAAGGACCATCCGCTCTTCGCCCAGCGCCTGCGCCAGGCCGCGCGGCGCGGCGCGAAGGTACACAGCCTGAATGCGGTTCACGACGACTGGCTGATGCCGCTGGCGACGCAGACCAGCGTCGCGCCCAGCGGCTGGGTGCAGGCACTGGCCGACATCGCCACCGCGGTCGGCGAAGTCACCGGGGCGAAGGCACCGCTGGCGGGCCAGGCGACCGAGGCGGCCAAAGCGATCGCCGCTTCGCTCGCCACCGGTGAGCGCAAGGCGATCCTGCTCGGCAACGCCGCCGCGCAGCATCCGCAGGCCGCGCTGCTGCTTCGCCTGGCCGACTGGATCGGTGCGCAGACTGCAGCGACCGTCGGCTACCTCACCGAGTCGGCCAACACCGTCGGGGCGCAGCTCGTCGGGGCGGTGCCGGGTGCGGGCGGCCTCAACGCCGCACAGATGCTCGGCTCGGCCACGGCGACGCCCGAAGCGGCCCTCAAGGCCTGCCTGCTGCTCGACGTCGAGCCGGCTTTCGATGCAGCCAACCCGGCGGCCGCTGCGGTCGCGTTGAAGGGGGCGCAGATGGTCGTGGCGATGAGTCCGTTCAAGTCGGCGGCGAACGATGTCGCCGACGTGCTCCTGCCGATCGCGCCGTTCACCGAAACGTCGGGCACCTTCGTCAACGCCGAGGGCCGGGTGCAGAGCTTCCACGGCGTCGTCCGGCCTCTCGGCGAGACGCGTCCGGCGTGGAAGGTACTGAGGGTGCTCGGCAACATGCTGTCGCTCGACGGTTTCGGCTTCGAGGCGTCCGAGGACGTTCGCACCGAGGCGCTCGGCGACGTGTCGACCCTTGCGAGTCGGCTCAGCAACAAGCCGAGCGGGTCGGCTGTCCCGGTCGCGGTCGCCCCTGTGCCGGCCGGCCTGGAGCGCATCGCCGACGTGCCGATCTACTCGACCGACTCGGTCGTGCGCCGGTCGCCGCCGCTGCAGATGACGGTCGATGCCCGGCCGCCTGCGGTGGCCGTGCCACAGGCCGTCTGGGACGATCTCGGGCTCGCGAGCGGCGACAGGCTGCGGATCACCCAGGGCGGCACCAACGTCGCCGTGCTGCCGGTCCGGCTCGATGGCAGCCTCGCGCCGACCGCCGTGCGCATCGCTGCAGGGCACCCGAGCACTGCAGCGCTGGGCGCGATGTTCGGTGCCGTCTCGGTCGCGAAGGAGGGTTGAATGCAGAGCGTGACCACCTTCGGCAGCGGGCTGCTGGGCCCCTTCTGGCCCTTTGTCTGGACCGTCGTCAAGATCGTCCTGCTGATCGTTCCGCTGATGGTGAGCGTGGCCTACCTGACGCTCTGGGAACGCAAGGCGATCGGCTGGAGCCAGATCCGACCCGGACCGAATCGCGTCGGCCCGCTCGGCCTGCTGCAGCCCATCGCCGATGCGGTCAAGCTGATCTTCAAGGAGATCATCGTTCCGACGGCGGCGAACAAGCGGCTCTTCTTCCTCGGCCCGATCATGACGATCATGCCAGCGCTCGCCGCCTGGGTCGTGATCCCGTTCGGTCCGCAAACGGCGCTCGCGGACGTGAACGCCGGCCTGCTGTTGCTGATGGCGATCACCTCGGTCGAGGTCTACGGCGTGATCATCGCCGGCTGGGCCTCGAACTCGAAATATGCGTTCCTCGGCGCGCTGCGCGCGTCGGCGCAGATGGTGAGCTACGAGATCGCGATCGGGTTCTGCCTGGTCGTCGTGCTGATGGTGACGGGCAGCCTGAACATCAGCGACATCGTGATCGGTCAGGACCGTGGCCTGTTCGCCCGCCATGGCCTGAGCTTTCTCTCCTGGAACTGGCTGCCGCTGCTGCCGATCTTCGTCGTCTATTTCATCTCCGGCCTGGCCGAAACCAATCGCCACCCGTTCGACGTCGTGGAAGGCGAATCGGAGATCGTCGCCGGCCACATGGTCGAATACTCCGGCATGTCGTTCGCGATGTTCTTCCTCGCCGAGTATGCGAACATGATCCTGATCTCCGCGATCTCGGTCGTCATGTTCCTCGGCGGCTGGCAAGCGCCGATTTCGTTCGCCCTCTTCGGCGCCACGACCCCCGACTGGATCGTTCAGACGTCGTGGTTCTGGAACTGGTTCTGGCTCTTCGGCAAGACCTTCTGCGTCGTCACCGTGTTTCTCTGGGTGCGCGCCAGCTTTCCGAGGTTCCGCTACGACCAGATCATGCGCTTGGGCTGGAAGATTTTCATTCCGGTCACGCTCGTCTGGCTGCTCGTCGTGGGCCTCTGGATCCAGTCACCGTGGAACATCTGGCCCTAGTCCGGCCTCGACGTAATCGCGAAAGGGGCGCACATGGCCACCGCTTCACCTGTCAAGACTTTTTTCACCAGTTTCCTGCTCGGCGAATTGTTCAAGGGCATGGCATTGACCGGGCGCCACTTCTGGTCGCGCAAGATCACGGTGCAGTTTCCGGAAGAGAAGACGCCGCTCAGCCCGCGTTTTCGCGGCTTGCACGCATTGCGCCGCTACGAAAACGGCGAGGAGCGTTGCATCGCCTGCAAACTCTGCGAGGCGGTTTGCCCGGCGCTGGCGATCACGATCGAGTCCGACATCCGCGACGACGGCTCACGTCGTACCACGCGCTATGACATCGACCTCACCAAGTGCATCTTCTGCGGCTTTTGCGAAGAGAGCTGCCCGGTCGACTCGATCGTCGAGACGCATATCCTCGAATATCACGGCGAGAAGCGGGGCGATCTCTATTTCACGAAGGACATGCTGCTCGCCGTCGGCGATCGCTACGAGGGCGAGATCGCAAAGGCCAAGGCGGCCGACGCGAAGTACCGATGACCCGTCGGGTGGCGTCGCGGTCCGCCGCCTGTCCCGGGCTTCGAAAATAACAACACCGATATGAATACCGCGCTCTTCTATATTTTCTCCGCCGTGCTGCTCTTCGCGTCGTTCCGCGTGATCACGGCGCGCAGCCCGGTCTACGCCGCGCTGTTTCTGGTGCTCGCGTTCTTCAATGCGGCGTGCGTGTGGATGCTGTTGCGCGCGGAATTCCTCGCCACCGTGCTGGTGCTCGTCTACGTCGGCGCGGTGATGGTGCTCTTCCTCTTCGTCGTGATGATGCTCGATGTCGGCTCGGAGGCCTTGCGAGCCGGCTTCTGGACCCACTTCCCGGTCGCCGCGCTGGTTGGCGTCGTGATCGCCCTCGAGATGGCCGCCGTCCTGCTGCCGGGGTTCAATGTTCACGACGCGCCGATCGCCGATGCGGCCGCGCTGAAGCTCGGCAACACCAAGATGCTCGGCATCGAGGTCTACACCAAGTACCTCTACCCACTGCAGATCGCCGCCGTGCTGCTGCTGGTCGCGATCATCGCGGCGATCGCCCTGACCTTGCGGCAGCGCAAGGACTCCAAGTACCAGGATCCTTCCGCGCAGGTCCGCGTACGGCCGGCAGACCGGATGCGCCTCGTCAAGATGAAACCGGTGATCGAGGCGCCCGCGGCCGCGCCGGCCGTCGCCTCTCCACCGGCGGCGGAAGGAGTCAGGCGATGATCGGCGCCGTTACGCTCGGCCACTACCTCGCGCTCGGCGCGATCCTCTTCGCCATGTCGGTGGTCGGGATCTTCCTCAACCGGAAGAACCTCATCGTCCTGCTGATGGCAATCGAGCTGATGCTGCTCGCGGTGAACCTCAACTTCGTCGCCTTCTCGCAGTACCTGCCGGTCGAGTCCGACCGCATGGCCGGCCAGGTGTTCGTGTTCTTCATCCTGACGGTCGCTGCCGCGGAGTCGGCGATCGGGCTGGCCATCCTCGTGGTGCTGTTCCGCAATCGTGCGTCGATCAACGTCGACGAGCTCGACGCCCTGAAGGGTTGAGATGACCACCCAACTCTCTCAGAACCTGCTGCTCGCCGTCCCGCTCGCACCTCTCGTGGGCGCCATCGCCGCCGGGCTCTTCGGCAAGGCGATCGGCCGCGCCGGGGCGCACCGCATCACCATCCTCGGGGTCGCCATCGCATTCGTCATCTCGGCGATGACGCTGTATTCGGTCGTCGTCGATGGGGCACGGTTCAATGCCACGATCTACGAATGGCTCGACCTCGGCGGCCTGAAGATGGAGATCGGGTTTCTCGTCGACGGCCTGACCGCGATGATGATGTGCGTCGTCACGTTCGTCTCGCTCATGGTGCACCTCTACACCATCGGCTATATGGAGGAGGATCCGGGCTACCAGCGCTTCTTCAGCTACATCTCGCTCTTCACCTTCTCGATGTTGATGCTCGTCATGAGCAACAACTTTCTGCAGCTCTTTTTCGGCTGGGAGGCGGTCGGGCTGGTGTCGTACCTGCTGATCGGCTTCTGGTTCACGCGGCCGACGGCGATCTTCGCCAACATGAAGGCCTTCCTCGTCAACCGTGTCGGCGACTTCGGCTTCATTCTCGGCATCGGCTTGATCGTCGCCTATGCGAACACGCTGAACTACGGCGAGACCTTCGCCAAGAGCGGCGAGCTCGCGAAGCTCGTCTTCCCCGGCACCGATTGGATGCTGATCACCGTGACCTGCATCTGCCTCTTCATCGGTGCGATGGGCAAGAGCGCGCAATTTCCGCTGCACGTCTGGCTGCCGGATTCGATGGAAGGGCCGACGCCGATCTCGGCACTGATCCACGCCGCGACGATGGTGACGGCCGGCATCTTCATGGTGGCTCGCATGTCGCCGCTCTTCGAGCTGTCC
Organism: uncultured Acetobacteraceae bacterium; assembly: GCA_964657785.1. Classification (GTDB taxonomy): domain Bacteria; phylum Pseudomonadota; class Gammaproteobacteria; order Burkholderiales; family Burkholderiaceae_C; genus LMDS01. The sequence continues at coordinate 5,748 of CAZZWY010000008.1, read as the reverse complement.
GATACCGCGCTCAGCTTCGTGATGATGATCGGTGCGATCACGGCGCTCTTCATGGGGTTTCTCGGCGTCATCCAGAACGATATCAAGCGCGTCGTCGCGTACTCGACGCTCAGCCAGCTCGGCTACATGACGGTCGCGCTCGGTGCGTCCGCCTACTCGGTGGCGGTCTTCCACCTCATGACCCACGCCTTCTTCAAGGCGCTGCTGTTCCTCGGCGCCGGCTCGGTCATCATGGGAATGCACCACGACCAGGACATCCGCAACATGGGCGGGCTCTGGAAGTACATGAAGGTCACCTGGATCACCTCGCTGATCGGGTCGCTGGCGCTGATCGGCACGCCGTTCTTCTCGGGTTACTACTCGAAGGACAGCATCATCGAAGCGGTTGCCGAAAGCCATCTGTGGGGCGCCGGCTTCGCGTACTTCTCGGTGGTCGCGGGCGTCTTCGTGACGGCGTTCTATTCGTTTCGGATGTATTTCCTCGTCTTCCACGGCAAGGAGAATTTCCGTCACAAGCCGTTCCCGCCGGAGGCTTCCCACGATCATGGCCACGATAGCGAGGAAACCGCTCTCGACGAAGGTCACGGGCACGGTCATGGGCACGCCGCAGACGCGCCGCATGTGCCGCACGAGTCGCCCTGGGTGGTGACGGTGCCGCTCGTCGCGCTCGCGATCCCCTCGGTGCTGATCGGCTTCCTGACGATCGGCCCGATGCTGTTCGGCGACTTCTTCAAGGGCGCGATTTTGATCGACCCCGAGAAACATCCGGCCATGGAAGAGCTCGCCAAGGAGTTCCACGGTGCCGCCGCGATGGGCTGGCATGCCTTCGCCGGCTTGCCGGTGTGGCTCGCGATCGCTGGCGTCGTTCTCTCCTATGTGTTCTATCTCATCGCCCCCGGCGTTCCGACCGCGATCAAGGCCCGCTTCTCGCCCGTCTATCGCCTGCTCGAGAACAAGTATTACCTCGACTGGTTCAACGAGAACGTGATTGCGCGCCTCGCCCGTGGCATCGGGCGAGGGTTCTGGAAGGGCGGCGACGAAGCGATCATCGACGGGGCGATCAACGGATCGGCGAACGCGATGGGTGGGCTGGCCGCTGTCGGCCGGCGCCTGCAGAGCGGCTACCTCTACTGGTATGCGCTCGTGATGATCATGGGCGTCATCGGCCTCATGACCTGGATGCTCTGGTGGCGCCCCTTGTCGGCCTGGCTCGGCACCACCGCCTGATCGCGACCTGCAAACAAGAAAGAGAAAAATGGGTTTGTTGAGTCTCGCGATCTGGTTGCCGATTCTCAGTGGCGGAGTGCTCCTCGCCCTGAGCGGTGACGGGCGCGCTGCGATGGTTCGCTGGATCGCACTCGCCGCCTCGGTGGCCGGCCTCGTGGTCACACTTCCGCTGATCGGTGGTTTCGACAGCACGACGGCCTCGATGCAGTTCACCGAAAGCTACGGCTGGATCGAACGCTTCAACGTCCACTACGCCCTCGGCGTCGACGGGCTCTCGATGTGGTTCGTGCCCCTGACCGCCTTCATCACGGTGATCGTCGTCGTCGCGGCCTGGGAGGTGGTGACGGTCCGAGTCAACCAGTACCTCGGCGCGTTCCTGATTCTTTCGGGCTTGATGATCGGTGTCTTCGCGGCGCTCGACGGCCTCCTGTTCTACGTCTTTTTCGAAGCGACCCTGATCCCGATGTACCTGATCATCGGCGTCTGGGGCGGACCACGGCGTGTCTACGCGGCGTTCAAGTTCTTTCTCTACACGCTCGCCGGCTCCCTCCTGATGCTGGTAGCGCTGATCTATCTCTACTACCGATCCGGGGGCAGCTTCGACATCCTGACCTGGCACCGGCTGCCGCTCGGCAGCACGGCGCAGACCCTGCTGTTCTTCGCCTTCTTTCTCGCCTTCGCGGTCAAGGTGCCGATGTGGCCGGTCCACACCTGGTTGCCCGATGCCCACGTCGAGGCGCCGACGGGCGGCTCGGTCGTGCTGGCCGCCATCATGCTCAAGCTCGGGTGTTACGGCTTCCTGCGTTTTTCCCTGCCGATCACACCCGACGCCTGCCACGAATGGGCCTGGTTCATGATCACGCTCTCGCTGATCGCGGTCGTCTACATCGGCTTCGTCGCACTCGTCCAGCAGGACATGAAGAAGCTGGTCGCGTATTCGTCGATCGCCCACATGGGGTTCGTGACGCTCGGCTTTTTCCTGTTCAACGAACTCGGGACCTCGGGCGGTATCGTGCAGATGGTGTCGCACGGCTTCGTTTCGGGGGCGATGTTCCTCTGCATCGGCGTGCTCTACGACAGAGTGCACTCGCGCGAAATTTCGGCCTACGGCGGGGTCGCCAACACGATGCCGAAGTTCGCCGCCTTCGCGGTACTTTTCGCGATGGCCAATTGCGGGCTGCCGGGCACGGCGGGTTTCGTCGGCGAATGGATGGTCATTCTCGGCGCGGTGAAATCGAATTTCTGGCTCGGTTTCGTCGCGGCGACGACGCTCATCTTCGGCGCCGCCTACACCTTGTGGATGGTCAAGCGCGTCTATTTCGGGCCGATCGCGAACCACCACGTGAAGGAACTCAGCGACATCGACGCGCGGGAATTCGCGATGCTCGCCGTCCTCGCCGTCGCGGTGCTCTGGATGGGCCTCTACCCGAAGCCCTTCACCGACGTCATGAACGTGTCGGTCGCGCAGTTGCTCAAGCAAGCGGCCACTAGCAAGCTGGGCAGCTAAGCCTGCTTCGACCTTGAATGGAATCAACGAGATGAACTGGCTGGCCGTGGGCCCCGAGATCGTGCTGCTGGCCATGGCCTGCATCGTCGCGCTGGTCGACCTCTGGGTGACGCACCCGACCCGGCTGCCGACCTATCTGCTGTCGCAGGCGTCGCTGGCGGTGGTGGCGGCGATGTATTTCTCGGCGTTTCACAGCGGCGTGACGTACTACGCGATGCAGCGAATGGTCGTCGCCGACCAGATGGGCAATCTGCTGAGCTTCTTCTCGACGCTCGCGGTGATGGTGTCGCTGGCCTACGCGCGCCCGTACGCGGCCTCGCGTGACATGCTCAAGGGCGAGCTCTTCACCCTCAGCCTCTTTTCGATGCTCGGCATCAGCGTGATGAACTCGGCGAACAACTTCCTCGTCGTCTACCTCGGGCTCGAGTTGATGACCTTGAGCCTCATCGCGCTCGTCGCCGTCCGTCGTGACCACGCGGATGCGACCGAAGCCGCGATGAAGTATTTCGTCCTGAGCGCACTCGCCAGCGGCTTCCTGCTCTACGGCCTCTCCATGCTCTATGGGGCGACCGGCTCGCTTGACATCGGCGACGTGTTCAAGGCAATCGGCACCGGCACGATCAACCGGCCGGTGCTGCTGCTCGGGCTCGTCTTCATCGTCTCCGGGCTCGCCTTCAAGCTCGGCGCCGTGCCGTTCCACATGTGGGTCCCCGACGTCTACCAGGGCGCGCCGACGGCGGTCACGCTGCTGATCGGCGCGGCGCCGAAGCTCGCTGCCTTCGCGATCGTCGTGCGCCTGCTGGTCGAGGGCCTGCTGGGTCTGGCGGTGGACTGGCAGCAGATGCTGGTCGTGATGTCGGTCGCCTCGATGGCGCTCGGCAACATCGTCGCGATCGCGCAAACCAACCTGAAGCGGCTGCTCGCCTATTCGAGCATCGCCCAGATGGGGTTCATGCTCCTCGGTCTTTGCTCCGGCGTCGTCAACAGCAACACCTTGTCGGCCGGCAACGCCTACAGCTCGTCGATGTTCTACATGGTCGCCTATGTGATGACGACGCTCGGCAGCTTCGGCCTCGTGATGATGTTGTCCCGACAGGGTTTCGAGTCGGAGCAGATCGCCGACCTGAAGGGCCTCGCCAAGCGCAACCCCTGGTTCGCCGGCGTGATGACGGTCTTCATGCTGTCGCTCGCCGGCTTGCCGCCGACGGTCGGCTTCTACGCCAAGCTCGCGGTGTTGCAGGCGCTCGTCTCGACCAACGTGACCGGGCTCATCGTGCTCGCGGTGCTCGCGGTGGTGCTGTCGCTGGTCGGCGCGTTCTACTATCTTCGGGTCATCAAGGTGATGTGGTTCGACGAGCCGGCGGATGACCGCCTCGTGGCGAGCACCGGTGAAGTGCGCACGCTGTTGTCATTGAACGGCGCGGCGGTGCTGCTCTTCGGCATCCTTCCGGGCGGCTTGATGGCGATGTGCGCCCAGGCGATCGTCAACGCCCTGGCGACCTGACGGGATCACCGCGAATGGACTCCGCCGCCGCGGCCTGGCTGGTGCTGACGATCGCAGCGGTCGTCGCCAACCTGCCGTTCGTCAACGAGCGGCTCTTCATCGTCGGCCCGAAACAGCCCAACAAGGCGCTCGGCTGGCGCGCGGTGGAGTTGCTGTTGATGTGGGCGCTGGCCTTGGGGGCGGGCCTCGCCATCGAGGCGCGG
>CAZZWY010000008.1:0-1297 GCA_964657785.1 uncultured Acetobacteraceae bacterium | reverse complement strand
ATCTGGGACGTGGTCCCGCATATGCGCGAGGCCCTCGAGGCGCGGCTCGGCCAGATCCAGCCGCAGCGCTGGGAGTTCTACGCGGCCTTCGGTTTCCTGTTCCTCACGCTGGCGTTCCCGGGCTTCGTCTGGCGCTATCTCCGGCGCCGCACCTGAGATCAGAGCCCCTGTCCATGACCACTGCCCACACCGACCCCGACGCCCACCTTCGCGAGACGAAGCAGGACTCCGCCCAGGTCTACCGGGGGCACTTCCTCGACGTGCGCTGCGATCGGGTCGGTCTGCCGGACGGCAGCACCGCCCAGCGCGAGTACATCGTGCACCCCGGCGCGGCAGTGGTGGTGCCGCTTCTCGACGACGGGCGGATCGTCACGGTGCGGCAGTGGCGCTATCCCATCGCTCGCAGCTTCATCGAATTCCCCGCGGGCAAGCTGGACGCGGGCGAAACGCCCCTGGACTGCGCGAGGCGGGAGCTGGCCGAGGAAACCGGCTTCACTGCAGCGGAATGGGCGCGTGCCGGCATTCTGCACAACGCGATCGCCTATTCGACCGAAGGCATCGAGGTCTGGTTCGCGCGCGGTCTGACACCGGGCGCGTCGAGTCCCGACGAGGGCGAATTTCTCGAGGTCTCGAGTGCCAGCGTCGACGAACTCGAGGCGCTTTCCCGGGCCGGCGGGCTGACCGACGCGAAGACGCTGATCGGTCTGGCCTGGCTGCAGCAGTGGCGCGCTGGTCGCTGGCCGCTCGAGTGGCGAGCGGTGTCCGCCGACGCAGCGGCCGTTGGGGAGGCGCCCCCGTGAAGGTCCTCGACCTGTGCTGCGCGAATCGGCATCGGTTCGAAGGGTGGTTCGGCTCGGAGGCCGATTTCCAGTCGCAAACGGCGCGTCGCCTCGTGACGTGCCCGGTGTGCAGCGATGCGGCCGTCGTTCGTCTGCCGAGTGCGCCCCGGCTGAATCGCTCGAGGCAGGAAGCGGAGGCGACGGCCGGCAAGGCGCCCGCGGTGCCCGCCGCGCATCCCGATACCGAGCTGCAGACCCGGTGGCTGCAAGAGATGCGTCGCATCGTTCACGAATCGGAGGACGTCGGGGAGCGATTCGCCGATGAAGCTCGGCGCATCCATCACGGTCAGGCCGAGGCGAGGGGAATCCGCGGTCAGGCGTCGAAGGACGAGGCCGAGGCGCTGCGCGAGGAGGGCATCGCCGTGATGTCGGTGGTGCTGCCCGAGTCGCTCAAGGGACCGGTGCACTGAGAAGGTGTGAACGAACCCGACATGCCCGCTCATCCCGCCCAAAAAGGC
>CAZZWY010000007.1:0-24887 GCA_964657785.1 uncultured Acetobacteraceae bacterium | reverse complement strand
CGATCGCCGGCACGGTGGCCCAGAAGGTCCGGTCGAACGCCGAACGGAACCTGGCGCGGCCGGACGCGTTCAGCCGCTCGACGTGCCAACGGTCCATCGGCCAGTAGGCGAGCGGATCGCGTTCCTTCGGCGGCTGGCCGAAGGTGCGTTCCCAGGCGTAGGCGTAGGCGAGATTGAAATCGAGCAGCACGCCGTCGGCGTCGAGTGCGAGCAGGGGGCGCGGCATGCGCGAACTGTAGCGGGTCGCGTCGCGGGCGTCTGTCGCGAACGCAACGGCTCGGTCCCGCTCAGGTCGCGGCGCCCGCGGCCGTCTCGCGCCGGCGCGCCTCCTGATCGATCAAGTCGCGCTTGGAGAGCTTGCCGACCGGCGTTTTCGGCAACTCCGACCGCAGCTCGAGCGCCTGGATCATCTCGTGCTTGCCGAGCCGGTCCTTCAGGAACGCGCGCATCGCCTCGAGGGTGATCTCGGGGCTGCCGGCCCTGAGCTTGACGAAAGCTTTCGGCGACTGGCCGCGGTATTCGTCCGGCACGCCGATCACGCACGCCTCCTCGACGGCAGGATGCTCGTAGAGGGCCTCCTCGATCAGCCGCGGATAGACGTTGTAGCCGCCGCACAGCAGCATGTCCTTGGTGCGGTCGACGATGTAGACGCAGCCGTCGGCGTCCATGTGGGCGACGTCGCCGGTGCGGAAGAAGCCGTCCGCGGTCGTCGACTTCGCGGTGGCGTCGGGATTCTTCCAGTAGCCGAGCATGACGTTCGGGCCGCTGATGCAGAGCTCGCCGCGTTCGCCGGTGGGCACGAAGGTGCCCGGTTCGGAGAGGCTCTCGAATTTCAGGCGCACCGCCGGCAGCGGGATGCCGCAGGAACCGGGCTTGCGCAGGCCGTGCACCGGCGTGAACGTGCCGGTCGGCGAGGTCTCGGTCATGCCCCAGCCTTCGTTGAGCTTGCAGCCGGTCAACGCCTCGAAGCGCTGTGCCACCTCGAGCGGCAGCGGCGCGCCGCCCGAGCCGCAGAAGCGCAGCGCGTTCAACCCGCCGCCGGCGGCGATCTTTGGATGGGCGGCGAGCGCGGTGTACATCGTCGGCACGCCGAGGAAGAGGCTGATCCGCTTCTCGATGAGGTCGGTGACCACCGCATCGACGTCGAAGCGCGGGTGCAGCACCAGGTGCGCACCGATTCGCACGCCGTAGAGCAGGTTCACGGTGAGCGAATAGATGTGGAAGAGCGGCAGCACGACGAGCATCCGCTCCACCCCCTCGCTCACCACCTTCGTCTCGCCTTGCTGGCTCTCGAAGAACTGGGCGCAGGCGGCGGTGAGGTTGGCGTGCGTCAGCATCGCGCCCTTCGGCAGGCCGGTGGTGCCGCCGGTGTACTGCAGCACGACGATGCCGGTGGCCAGGTCGTCGACGGGATGCGGCTCGTAATCGCCGCGGTTGTCGAGCAGCGCCTCGAAGCTCAGGTGCATCGCGTCGGCCGGCAAGGGGCACGACTGCCCCGTGCGGTACAGATCGGCGCGCACCGCGGCGGGATCGGCGGCGTAATCGCCGAGATTGCCGATGATCAGGCGCTTGAGCCGCGATTGCCCGAGCTGGCGCGCCATCTGCGGGTAGAGCGTCGCGAGGTCGAGGGTGACCAGCAGGTCGGTCTCGCTGTCCTCGATCTTGTGCGCGAGCACGCGCTCGGCGTCGAGCGGCGAATAGTTGACGACGACACCGCCGGCCTTCAGCACGCCGAAGAACGCGATCGCGTAGTGCGGCGTGTTCGGCAGGTAGAGGCCGACGTGCACGCCGGGGCCGACGCCGAGCTGCTGCAGGCCGCGGGCCGCCCGGTCGCTCAGCTCGCCGAGCTCGGCGTAGCTCAGGATGCGGCCGGCGAACTCGATCGCCGGCTGGTCGGGCCAGCGACGCGCCGCGTCGTCGAGCAGCTGCGGCACCGGCATCAGCGGCAGGTCGGCATCCCAGCGAACGCCGGCGGGGTAGGAATGGATCCAGGGATAGTCGGGCAAAGGGGAGCTCCTGCAGGCGCTTACATCGAACGCGGTCCACCCTCGACTATCGCGTGCCGGGCTGTTCCGGACCACCCAGGATTTGCCCGAGGAGCCGGGCGCCACTTCAGTTTCGCGCCGGAACGCCGTAAACGGGTCGTCACCGGACCGTGCGCGGCCCCAGCCCTCGCGCGGCGAGGGTCCGCTCCTCTCTCGTCATCGACCCAAGGATCCCGCCTCCATGACCGCACCGCACAAATTTCGTCTCATCACCCGAAGTGACTTCGACGGCCTCGTCTGTGCCGTGCTGCTGAACGAGCTGGAGCTGATCGACGAGATCCGCTTCGTGCATCCGAAGGACATGCAGGACGGCAAGATCGAGGTCGGCCCCGGCGACATCACCACCAACCTGCCGTACGTGGCGGGCGCGCATCTCGCGTTCGATCACCACCTCTCGGAGTTGATCCGCAACCAGGGCGAGCGCAGCAACCACATCATCCATCCCGAGGCCCCGTCGGCGGCGCGGGTCGTCTACGACCACTACGGCGGCAAGGCCGCGTTTCCCCGCATCACCGACGAGATGATGCAGGCGGTCGACAAGGCCGACGCGGCGCAGTTCTCGCGCGCCGAGGTGCTCGACCCGAGCGGGTGGGTGCTGCTCAACTTCCTCATGGATGCGCGCACCGGGCTCGGCCGCTTCCGCGACTTCCGCGTCAGCAACTACACGCTGATGATGGACCTGATCGACTACTGCCGCGACCGCCGCATCGACGAAATCCTCGGCCTGCCGGATGTGCAGGAGCGGGTGCGCGTCTACTTCGAACACGCCGAACGCGCCAAGGCGCAGATCACCCGCTGCGCCACGCTGCACGGCAAGGTCGTCGTCCTCGACCTGCGCGAGGAAGAGACGATCTGGGCCACCAACCGGTTCACGGTCTACGCCCTCTTCCCCGAGGCGACCGTCTCGATCCACGCGATGTGGGGGCTGCGCCAGCAGAACACGGTGTTCGCCGTCGGCAAGTCGATCCTCGACCGGAGCAGCCGGACCAACGTCGGCGAGCTGATGCTGGCGCACGGCGGTGGCGGCCATGGGGCCGCGGGCACCTGCCAGATCGACAACGACCGGGCCGAGACCATCCTGCAGGCCCTGATCGAGCGAATCAACCTGGACGGCTGAGCAGTGGGTCGAGCGGCTATCGTCGGCTTGTCGACCGACGTTGCGGAGCCGCATCCATGTCCGTGAGCAAGCAGAGCCCGATCCGCCCGATCCGCATCCCCCAGCCGCCCGTCAAGCCGATCCTCGGCAACCTCGGCGACATCGATTCGAAGGCGCCGGTGCAGAGCATGATGCGGCTCGCGGCAGAGTACGGCCCGATCTTCCGGCTGACGCTCGCCGGGCGCAGCTTCTACGTCGTCAGCTCGCAGGCGCTGGTCGACGAGCTCTGCGACGAATCGCGCTTCAACAAGCGCCTGCATGCGCCGCTGCTGCAGATTCGCGCCTTCGCGGGCGACGGCCTCTTCACCGCCTTCAACAGCGAGCCGAACTGGGGCAAGGCGCACCGCCTGCTGATGCCGGCCTTCGGCCCGCTCGGGGTGCGGTCGATGTTCGATCGGATGGTCGACATCGCGCACCAGATGTTCGAGCGGTGGGAGCGTTTCGGCCCCTCGGCGGTGATCGACATCGCCGACAACATGACGCGACTCACGCTCGACACGATCGCGCTCTGCGCCTTCGACTACCGCTTCAACAGCTTCTACCAGAACGAGATGCACCCGTTCGTCGCGGCGATGGTCGATGCGCTCGACGAAGCCGGGCAGCGCACGCGCCGGCCCGACGTGGTCACGCAACTCAAGCTCGGCGCGAAACGACGTTACGAAGCCTCGCAGGAGCTGCTCGCGCGCGTCGCCGAGCAGCTCATCGCCGAGCGCCGGAAGGACCCGCGCGGTCTGGAGAAGTCCGACCTGCTCAACGTGATGCTGAACGGCGTCGATTCGGTCACCGGCGAGAAGCTCTCGGACGAGAACATCCGCTTCCAGATGGTGACCTTCCTGATCGCCGGTCACGAGACGACGAGCGGGCTGCTGTCGTTCGCCTGCTACCTGCTGCTGAAGAATCCCGAGACGATCACGAAGGCCCAGTCGCTCGTCGACGAAGTGCTCGGCGTGGAGATGCCGCGCCTGGAGCACCTCGCGAAGCTGCGCTATCTCGAGCAGGTGCTGATGGAGACGCTGCGCCTCTGGCCGACGGCGCCGGCCTTCGCGGTCAAGCCGATCGAGGCGACCGAGCTCGCCGGCCGCTACCCGCTGACCCCCGAGGACACGCTGCTGATCCTCGAGCCGACCTTGCACCGCGACCCGGCCGTCTGGGGCGACGACGCCGAAGCCTTCCGCCCCGAACGCTTTGCCCCGGAAGCGGCGCAGATGCTGCCGCCGAACGCCTGGAAACCCTTCGGCAACGGCGCGCGCGCCTGCATCGGCCGCGCCTTCGCGATGCAGGAGGCGCAACTCGTGCTCGCGATGCTGTTGCAGCGTTTCGACATCGTCATGGCCGACCCCTCCTATCGGCTGCAGGTCGCCGAGACGCTGACGCTCAAGCCCCACGGCCTCGAGATCCGGGCCCGGCGGCGCGGGACCGGCAGTTTCGCGCTGCGGCAAAGCGCCCTGCCCGCGACGCCCCAGCGCTTGCGCAAGGAGGCGCCCGACGACGTCGAGCTGCCCGGCGACGCACCGCGCCTCCTGGTGCTCTACGGCAGCAACACCGGCTCCTGCGAGATGTTCGCGCGCCGCATCGCCGCCGACGCGCCGCATCGCGGTTTCGCGGCGACCGTCGCGTCGCTCGACGAACATGCATTCGCGCCCGAGCGCGGTACGGCGCTCGTCGTCGTCACCGCGTCGTACGAGGGCCAGGCGCCGGACAACGCCAGGCGCTTCCTGACCTGGCTCGAGAGCTGCCCGGCCGGCACGCTCGCCGGCGTGCCCTTCGCCGTCTTCGGCTGCGGCAACCGACAGTGGGCGCGGACCTACCAGCAGGTGCCCAAGCGCGTCGACGCGGCCCTCGCGGCGGCGGGCGGCGCGGCGCTGCAGCCGCGCGGCGAGGCCGACGCCGGCGGCGACTTCTTCGGTGCCTTCGACGAGTGGTACGGGCCGCTCTGGACGGCGCTGCGCGCGGCCGTCGGCGCCCCGGCGAACGACGTCGGCACCGCGACGCTCCCGCCGACGCTCGAGGTCGAGCTGATCCGCGCCGGGCGTGAAAGCGCGCTGCAGCTGACCGAGCACGAGAGCGGCACCGTCGTCGAGCGCCGCCAGCTCGTCGACCTCGCCCGGCCGGGCGCCCGCTCCAAGCTGCACCTGCAGATCGCCCTGCCGAGCGGCATGCCCTACCGCAGCGGCGACTATCTCGCCGTGCTGCCCCGCAACCCCGAGGCGAGCGTCGGCCGCGCCCTGCGCCGCTTCGGGTTCGCCGGCGACACGCAGATCCTGATCAAGAAGCCCGTCGGCGTGACGAGCGCGCTGCCGGCCGGCTACCCGGTGAATGCGGCCGAGGTGCTGGCGGGCTACGTCGAACTCGCCCAGCCCGCCACCCGGGCCCAGCTCGCGCGCCTGGCCGAGACCACGCCCTGCTCGCCGGAGCGCGACGCACTGCGCCGGTTCGGCACCGATCCGGTCTACGCCGACGAGGTGCTCGGCGGGCGCCTGAGCGTGCTCGACCTGCTCGAGCGCTCGCACTCGTGCAGCCTCGCGTTCGCCGAATTCCTGGCGATGCTGCCGACGATGCGGGCGCGCCAGTACTCGATCTCGTCGTCACCGCTCGTCGACGCGACCCAGGCCAGCCTGACCTTCGCCGTGGTCGACGCGCCCGCCCTGTCGGGCCACGGGCGCTTCAGCGGCGTCGCGTCGAACTACCTCGCCCGCCTCGAGCCCGGCGACCGGTTCTCGGTGGCGGTGCGGCCGTCGCAGTCGGGCTTTCACCCGCCGGCCGATCCGGCGACGCCGATCGTGATGGTCTGCGCCGGGACGGGGGTCGCGCCGTTCCGCGGGTTCCTGCAGGAACGCGCGGCGCAGAAGGCCGCCGGCCGTGCCGTCGGAACAGCGCTGCTCTTCTTCGGCATCGACCATCCCGAGGTCGACTTTCTCTATCACGATGAATTCAGGGCCTGGCAGGACGCGGGCGTCGTCGACCTGCGCACCGCGTTCTCGGCCCTGCCGCAAGACGGCGTGATGTTCGTCCAGGACCGGGTCTGGCAAGACCGCGACGACATCCGCTCGATGTTCCTGCAGGGCGCGCAGTTCTTCGTCTGCGGCGACGGCAAGCACATGGCGCCGGCGGTGCGGGAGACGTTCCTGCGCATCTACCGCAGCGCAACCGCCTGCGACGACGCCACCGCCGAGGCCTGGGCGAACCGGATGGAGCACGAGCACGGCCGCTACGTGTCGGACGTGTTCGCCTGACCGGCGCTAGGATGGGTTTTTTCGTCTCCGGAGCCTGCCCATGATCGCTGCCGTCAAGACCGCATGGATCCCGATCGCCGGGTCCGCAGGCACCTTCGATGCCTACCTCGCGCTGCCGCCGTCCGGCAGCGGACCGGGGCTGGTCCTGTTCCAGGAGATTTTCGGCGTCAACGACTACATCCGCGGGGCCGCCGAGCAGTACGCGCTCGACGGCTTCGTCGTCCTCGCGCCCGACGTGTTCTGGCAGCAGGAACAGCGCGTCGACCTCGGCTACGACGGTGCCGACCGGGAGCGGGCGATGGCGCTGATGAAGGGTGCCGACCCGTCGGGCCTGGTGCGCGACGCCTCGGACACGGTCGCCGCGCTGCGCGCGCTGCCGGAGACGGCCGGTCGGAAGGTGGGGGCGATCGGCTACTGCCTCGGCGGCCGTCTCGCCTACCTGAGCGCCGCGAGCGCGGGGGTCGACGCGGCGGTCGCCTACTACGGCGGCGGCATCCACAACCAGCTCGACCTCGCCGAACGCATCACCTGCCCGGTGCAGTTCCATTACGGCGAACTCGATGCGCACATCCCGGCCCCCGCCGTCGACAGCGTTCGCACGGCGATGGCCGGGAAGCCGGCCGAGGTGCACGTCTATCCGGGTGCGGACCACGGGTTCGGTTGCTGGGCTCGAGCGCCCCACCACCCCCAGGCCGCGGCGCTCGCGCATGGTCGGGCGCTGCAATGGCTCGCCTCGGCGCTCTTCTGACGGGAACTTGATTCTGCCGCCCGCCGCCCTCACATCTTTTGCGTGCCGGCAGGAACTCGGGCTGTCCGGGCGGGTCGGAGCACAGTCCGTGTGGTTCGATGGAGGAGAAGGAAGATGAAACAACTGATCGCCGTTCTGTCGGTCGTCGGCCTCGCGGCCTGCGCCACGAGCAACCCGGACGTGGTCTCCCGCTACGACACCCAGCGCCTGTCGCAGGTGCAGGACGCGACGGTGCTGTCCGTTCGCCCGGTGACGGTCGAGGGCAGCCAGTCGGGCATCGGCGCGGCCGCGGGCGCCGTGGCGGGCGGTGTGGCCGGCTCGTCGGTCGGGGGCTCGCGCGAGGGCTTCATCGTCGGCGTGCTCGGCGCCGTGGCGGGCGGCGTGATCGGCAATGCGGTCGAACGCAACGGCACGCGGGAAAACGCCGTCGAGGTCGTGGTGCAGCTGCGCAACGGCGAGCGGCGCTCGATCGTCCAGGGCCGCGACGGCGGAGCGGCCCTCGTGCCCGGCGCGCCGGTCGAGCTGGTGACGACGAACGGCCGGACCCGGGTGCGCCCGCTGTACGTCGCGCCGCAGCCGCCGGTGGGCACGCCGGTGCCGCCTGCGGGCTGAGGACCACGGTGGGCCGGCCGCTTCAGAAGCCGACGCTTTCCTCGTTCCTCGAGTGGGAGAGCGCTCAGCCCGAGCGGCATGAGTTTTATCGCGGCGACATTTTCGCGATGGTCGGCGGGACGGCCCGGCACCACCGCGTGATCGTCAACCTGACCCGCCGGCTCGACGTCCATCTCGACGGCACGGGCTGCAGGGTGTTCGCCGAAACCATGAAGGTGCGGCTGGCCGACGAGGCCATCCTCTACCCCGACGTGATGGTCGCCTGTGACCAAGCCGAATCGGGGGACGCGCAAGCCGTTACCGATCCCGCGTTGATCATCGAGGTGCTGTCCCCGAGCACCAAGGGCTACGACCAGCGCGACAAGTTCATCCTTTACCGCTCGCTGCCGTCCTTGCGCGAGTACGTCCTGATCGATCCGGCCACGCGCCGGGTCGAAGTGTTCACCGCGGCGGGTGCCGGCACCTGGCTGCTGACCGATCAAACCGGCTTCGGCGCGCTGACACTGCAGGCGGTCGAGCTGGCGCTGCCGTTCGACCGGGTGTTCAAGGGCGTCGAGGCCCCTGGAATCTGAGGACGCGGCCCCTCCTCGCCTCAGGGGGTCGACGGCGGCCAGACGCTCAGGCGCTCGCGAGCTCCGCGCGCGCGGCGGCTGCGGGCACGGCGCGCTTCGCGGCGATATGCTCGGCCAGGAAGAGTGCATCTCTCGCGATGCCTGAGAATCTGCCCGAGCCCCAGGTGTGGAGCCACGGCAGCCCGAGAAAATAGAGCCCCTCGACGCCCGTCACGCCGCGCAGGTGAACCGGCTGGCCCCGGCCGTTGAAGACCGGCGCGTCGAGCCAGCCGAAGTCCGGGTGAAAGCCGATGCACCAGACGACCGCCGCGATCCCCGATCCGGCAAGCGACAGGCTGGTCCGTTCGGCCGCCGGCTCCCACACCGGCGTGTAGACCGAGGGCGGCGGCGCCTCGATGCCCTGGCGGTCGATGTAGCCGTCGATCGTCGCGTTGATGCCGTTGTAGATCTTGTCGGCGTGATCGAGGTGCTCGGCGAGGTTGGGCTCGAAGCGCAGCACGTCGCCGTCGAGCCCGACGAGCGAGCCGTAGAGCTCCATGCCTTCGCGGGCGAAGCGTCGCAGGTCGATGTCGCGACCGCCGTCGCGGCCGGTCTGGTAGTGATTGGTGTTGTCGCGAACGCCCTCGCGCAGCGGATGCTCGGTGACCGGCATGTCGTAGTACCCCATGTCGGCGAGCCAGGTGACGACATCCCGGCCGCGGTAGAAGCGGGCACAGCGCGGCGCATGCCCGGTCGCCAGGATCACTTCGCGCCCGGCGAGATGCAGGTCCTCGGCGATCTGCGCGCCCGACTGGCCGCAGCCGACGACCAGCACCTTGCCCGCCGGCAGCGACTGCGGGTTGCGGTACTGCTCGGAATGCACCTGCACGATGCTCGCGGGCAGGCGCTCGGCGAGCCGCGGGATGATCGGCAGCTGGTAGCCGCCCGACGCGACGACGAGCTGATCGGCCGTGTACTCGCCGGCCGACGTGCGCACCGCGTGCAGGCCCCCCGCCTGCCGCGTCGCGTGCAGCACCGTCACGCCCTCGTGGAGCGGCGCGGCGACGTGACGCCGGAAGCCGTCGAGCCAGGCGTTGATCTGGTCCTTGACCATGAACCCGTGCGGATCGTCGCCCGCGTACTCCCAGCCCGGCAGCTTGCACTGCCAGTTCGGCGTCACCAGGCAGAAACTGTCCCAGCGCTGATCGCGCCAGGTGTGCAGCGCGGTCGACTTCTCGAGCACGACGTGGTCGATGCCGCGCTCGCTCAGGTAGTGGCTGAGCGAGAGGCCGGCCTGCCCGCCGCCGACGATCACGACCTCGTGATGCTGCGGATTCGATGTCTTCATGGTTGCTCCTTCGCGAAAACTTGCGGGATCACTCTTCGAACCGCACGACCTCGACCGAGGCCTGCGGCACGCCATCGAACTGCGCCACGCGGCGCTCGATCTGCGCCAGCTGGTCGAGCGCGGCCGAGCAGGCGAAGCCGTACTTCGCCTCGACGCGATCGGAGGCGATGTGCAGCGCCGCGCGCGACTTTTCGAGGAACTCGTCGATCGGGTAGCGGGCACCGGGTGCGAGGAAGTCCTTGACGACGAGCGAGGGCGAATAGCAGCGGCTCTCGGTGGCATCCGGCCAGCGGACGTGGAAATGCATCACGGGCATCGCGCGACTCCTTCAGTGAGCAGGGCGGCGCCCGCCGGGCGCCGGGCGCCGGCCGGTTCGAGGCCGGCCCGGTAGATCGCGAGGTGCCGGGAGGCGCTCGCGGGCCAGTTGAAGCGCAGGCAGACCGCGGGCGTCGCCTTCGCCAGCGCTGCGGCGCGTTCCGGGGCGAGGGCGCGTTCCATCGCATCGGCGATCGAGGCGACGTCGGTCGGCGTCGCCCAGCAGCAGTCGGCGTCGCCGAGGTATTCGGTGAACGGCGCGATGCGCGACGCGACGACCGGGGTGCCGCTGGCGAGGGCTTCGAGCACGACGAGCCCGAAACCTTCCCGCAGCGACGGGGTGACGAGCACGTCGGCCCGGCGGTAGAGCGCGGGCATGATCGCGTCGGGCAGCGGGCCGGTCGTGAGCAGCGGCTCGCCCGGCCCGCTCGCCAGGCCCGAGGCGGCGACCACCTGCCTGAATTCGGCCGCGTAGCCGGTGTGGTCGAGCAGGCTCGCGCCGCCGGCCACGACGAGCTGCGCCTGCGGCCAGGCGGCCCGGACCCGCACGAAGGCCTGCAGGATGCGCAGCGTGTTCTTGCGCTCCTCGACACCGCCGACCGCGAGGAACACCGGCGCGCCGGCATGCAGGCCGAGCGGCGCCAGCAGGGACGTGTCCTGCGGATCGGCGTGTCGGGTGTAGCGGGCAAGATCGACGCCGTTGTGGACGAGCGTGGCGGCCACGCCGTGATCGCGCCGCAGCTGCGCGCGCCACACGTCGCTCACGCAGAGCACCTGGCGCGCGCGCTCGAAACCGCGGCGTTGCCAGGCGGCCAGTCGCGGGTCGTCGAAGGTGTCGAGGTGATGGACGGTGCGAACGAAGCCGTCGATCAGCCCGCGGTCCTGCAGGTGGGCGAGCGCGTTGGCGCCGATCGGATCCTGCGCATGGAGGACGTCGAAGCGGGTTTCGCGGCAGCGCGGTGCCAGGTGCCGACCGAAGGCAGCGATGCGCGCCTCGACCATCGCCGCGACACCCGGCGGCGCCGCCTCGACGGGCACCGGCTCGACCCGGAACGGCACGCTGCGAAAGAGGCGCTGGCCGGGTGTCATCGGCACGAACACCGTCACCGCCTGCCCCGCGGCATGAAGCGCCTGCGCGAGCTCCAACGTATGGACGACACCGCCGCGCGGATGGACCGAGTGGGTGAGCAGGCCGATGCGCAGGGCAGGCTCATCCATGCTCGGCTCCCGAGTCGCGCGCACCGATGAAGGTGGCGCCCGCCAGATCCCAGAGCAGCGCCCGCTCGCTGCCCTGCGCCAGCCAGAGCTGCGAGGCCGACGTGACCTCGCCGACGTCGGCGCAGGCGATCTCGCGCGAGCGGAACCGCTCGAGCACCGCGTCGACGCGTTCAGGCCGCACGCTCAGCACGAAGCCGTAGCTCGGGAACGCCTGCAGCCAGCGCGACAGCGGCACCTCGGCGGGCTTCGGGATGGCGTCGACATCGATCGTCGCGCCGACCCGCGAGCATTCGAGCAGCATCAGCGCGGTGCCGAGCACGCCGGCCATGCTGATGTCCTTCGCGGCGTCGCAGAGACCTGCTTCGGCGAGCTGCGGCAGGAGTTCGAGGTCACCCCGAAGGCGCGCCGCCGGGGCCGGCGTCGAGGCGTTCCAGAACGGCTGCGGCTCCTCGAACGCGCCGCGCAGGTCGATCGCGACGACGAGCCGGTCGCCGGGACGCGCATCGAAGCTCGTCAGGAGGCGCGTGGCCCGGCCGAGGATCGCGACCGCGAGGCCGCTGCGATCGCTGCGCTGGTTGCTGTGGCCGCCGACGATCGGCACGCCGTAGCGCTCGGACGCCGCCGCGAGGCCCTGCAGCACCGCATCGCCGGCGGCATCGCCCTGGCTCCAGAGCGCGTCGACGACGGCGATCGGCCGGCCCCCCATCGCGTAGATGTCGCTGACGTTGACCATGACGCCGCTGTAGCCGGCGAACCACGGCATCGCCCGGACGAAGTCGTCGACGAAGCCTTCGATCGCGAACAGCAGGTGGCCGGTGCCGTCCGGGCCGGCGAAGGGAATCGCGGCACAGTCGTCGCCGACATCGACCGCCTGGGCCAGATCGGCGGTGCCCCCGGGCAGCGCCCGCGACAGCGTGCCGAGCACGTCGCCGATGTCGCGCTTGTGGGCGAAGCCGCGGCTCGCGCGCAGCGTGGCGACCAGGGCGTCGAGCGTCATGGCGTGGGCCGCGCCCGGGTCGTGAAGCCGCGGGTCGGGTCGGTGCACGGCGGGTAGTGTCCGAGATCCGCCTGCATCAGCGCATGCGGCCGGCCGTGCAGCGACACCTCGCGCAGCAGCTGCCAGTGCAGCTGCTCGAAGAGCGGCAGGTTCTGCCATTGCACATGGGCGAGGAAGCGCTCGCAGCCGAGGGCCCGGGCGCTCGAGACCGCGAGGCGGATCAGCGTCGCGCCGAGCCGGCCGTGGTGGCGGAACGCCGCGTGCACGGCGAGCCGCGAACCCCACCAGGCGCCGTCGGTGTCGTCGACGTGCAGGCGCACGGTGCCGACGACCTGATCGGCCATGCCGCCGACCTGCGAGACGGCGACGAGGGTCTTCGTGAACGAGACGTGGGCCCGCGCGTCGACCGCATCGGTGTCGTCGCCGACGAAGACGCCCTGCTCGACGCAGAACACCGCGCGCCGCAGGCGCCGGGCCTGGTCGAGCTCCCAGTCGTTGCCGGCCCAGCGGACGCGGAAGTCGCACGGCGCGAACGCGGCCGGCAGTTCGCAGATGCGGTCGAGGGCGAGCATGGTCGTCACGCGGCGGCCGCGTCGCCCTCGTAGACGGACAACGACGAACACGCGCCGCACTTGCCGCAGCCGGCCTTGATGTCGGCCGAGCGCAGCCCGGCCCGCGCGACCATCTCGCCGAGCGGCGTCAGCAGCGCCCGCATGAAGTCCGACGACGGCGGCGCGTGGTCCTCGAGCGGGGTGCCGCTGATCGGCACGAACGGCACGACGAAGGGGTAGACGCCGAGGGCCAGCAGCTTCTCGGCCATCGCGAGGATCGTCTCGCGGCTGTCGCCGAGGCCGGCGAGGATGTAGGTGCTGACCTGGCCGCGGCCGAAGACCGCCACCGACGCCTCGAAGGCCTGGAGGTAGCGCAGCACGGGCACGGTCGCCTTGCCCGGCATGATCTGTTCGCGCAGCGACGGCGTGAGGACCTCGAGGTGCATGCCGAGCGTGTCGACGCCCGCGGCGTGCAGGCGCTGGAACCAGCGGTCGTCGTCGGGCGGCTCGCACTGTGCCTGCAGCGGCAGGTCGACCGCGGCCTTGATCGCGAACGCGCTCTCGCAGAGGATCGCCGCGCCGCGGTCGGTCGCGTTCGGGGTGCCGGTCGTCATCACCATGTGCTTGACGCCGTCGAGCAGCACCGCGGCGCGGGCGACCTCGGCCAGTTGCTCGGGCGTCTTCCGGGCGATCGTGCGACCCGCGGCGAGGCTCTGGCCGATGGCGCAGAACTGGCAGGTCTTCTTCCGGCTCTCGTAGCGGATGCAGGTCTGCAGGACCGTCGTCGCGAGAACGTCCGAGCCGTGCAAGGTCGCGATGTGCGAGTAGGGCACGCCGTCGAAGGTCTGCATCGCGTAGAAGCGCGGCGCCTTCGGAAAGGCGATGTTCGCGATCGGGATCGCGCTGCGCGTGAGGCGGCTGACGCCGTCCGCGTCCGGCGCCTCGGCGACGAACGGCGACTGCCAGGCGCTGCTCGTGTGCACCGGGACCATGATGGTGTGACCATCGACCGTCACCGCCTTGTGGTCGGACGGGCCCGCGCCGCCGCGGCGGCTCGCAACGCCCGAGCCGGGGGCGGTCGGGTCAGCCAGCCGCAACCCGAAGGACTGCAGCTCGGTCATCAACTGGCGACTCGCGGCGGACGGGCTGGGCAGGTTCATCGGGGGAACTCCGGGGTGATTCGTGGATCGGGGCCGTCGCATTCATCTCGACGGTCGGGGTGGCGGGACGAGCGTTCAGGGCCAGGGCGAGCAGCTCGGGCCGGGCGTAATGGCCGACCGAATCCATCATGCGTTTGCGCTTGGTGATCAGCGCCATGTCGAGGTCGGCGACGACCATGCCCTCGCCTTCGCGCAGCGGTTCGGCGAGGTGCACGCCTTCGGGCGAGACGATGGCGGTGCAGCAACCGCCGCGCAGGCCCTTCTGCAACGCCGGGTCGGGCGTGATCGCGGTGATCTGCGCG
Source organism: uncultured Acetobacteraceae bacterium (assembly GCA_964657785.1). Lineage (GTDB taxonomy): Bacteria > Pseudomonadota > Gammaproteobacteria > Burkholderiales > Burkholderiaceae_C > LMDS01. The sequence continues at coordinate 10,651 of CAZZWY010000007.1, read as the reverse complement.
TCGGTCAGCCAGCCGGTCGCGTTGACGACGAAGCAGCCGGCCTCGAGCGCGTGGTGGCGCACGGTGACTTCCATCTGGTCGGCGAAGATCTGCCCGACCATCGAGCCCGGAAACTGGGCGCAGTGGATCTCCTCGTGCTGCGTCATCAGCGCGTAGCGGGCGAGCGGGTTGTAGTGCTCCCAGCAAGCGAGCGCGCCGACCCGGCCGACTTTCGTCTCGACGACCTTCAGACCGGCGGCGTCGCCCTGCCCCCAGATCATCCGTTCGTGGAAGGTCGGGGTGAGCTTGCGGCGCTTGAGCAGGAGGCTGCCGTCGGCATCGAAGATCAATTGGGCGTTGTAGAGCGTGCCGTGGTCGCGCTCGTTGACGCCGAGCACGACGACGATGCCGCGCGCCCGCGCCCGCTCGGCGACCGCCGCCGTGACCGGCCCGGGCACGACGACCGCCCGCTCGTAGAGCCGCAGGTGGTCGGCGCCCGACTGCACCGGCGGCCGCACGAACGAGAAGTACGGGTAGTACGGGACCAAGGTCTCCGGGAAGACGACCAGTTGCGCGCCTTGCGCGGCCGCGCGGTCGATCGCTTCGCAGACCTTGTTCAGGGTGCCGTCCGACGCCTCGAAGTCCGGGGCGATCTGGACCGCAGCGGCGCGGACGGTGGCCACGCTCAGAGCGTCCAGGTATCGAGGATGAAGGCGTTGGCCTTCCGGTGCAGCAGGATGATGTCGAGCACATCCAGCGGGCTGATCGGCTTGATGCCTTCGATCAGCGCACCCTCGCCGTGGCCGTAGAGCGCCTGCAGCGCGAAGCGGCAGGCGTACACCTTGCCGCCTTCGGCCATGAACTTCGTGATCTGGTTGTTGAAGTTCTGGTGCCCGGGAAAGGCTTCGTCGCCGAGCGTCGGGAAGCCGCGCTGCACGCCGAGCGTGACACCCGGGCCGTAGAGCAGGATCGAGGTCTCGAAGCCCTTGCGCTTGAGGCGCGTCGCCTGCAGCAGGTTGACGAATCCGATCGAGCCTTCGAACGCAACCGTGTGGAAGGTGACGAGCGCCTTCTCGCCGGGCTCGGCCTTGACGTCCTCGAAGACCTTCTCTTCGTAGTCGACGAGGTGCTCGCCCTTGACGTTGGCGGGTTTGGTGACTTTGGGCATTCGAATCTCCTGAGGGGGGTGACGGGTGGAACGCGCTTGGCGCCGTTTCATCTGCACTCCGCGTGCCATCGGTCGAAACGTCCGATGCAATCAACTCGCAATCAAACCGGCGGCATGCGCGTTGGCGCTCGATAAAAAATTTTTGAGCGCGGCTCGATCCTCCAACGGCCACGCTCGGCGGCTCGACGAAGCGCACCGCCAGAGGGCCCGCGACGCAATCAACGCCTCCAATCAACGAAGTCCCATGCACCGCGATCAGGCGCCGGCGGCCGGCGTCCACGGGCACGCGATCTGCAATCAGCGCGTCGTGCCGATGCAATCACCGATGCAATCATTCGTCCGCGGCGGCCGTGCGCCCGAGCCGCCGTGACCAAGCCCACCCAGCACTGGCGGCGCCGCCTGGCAACGAGCGATCAACCCGCCTACCTGCTGATCGCCGACCTGATCGCCGAAGACCTGCGCGACGGCCGCCTCGCCGCGCGCGACCGCCTGCCGACCTTGCGCGATCTGGCGATCGACCTGCAGCTCAACTACACGACCGTCGCCCGGGCCTACGCCGAAGCCCGCAAGCGGGGCCTGATCGTCTCGCGGCCGGGAGCCGGCAGCTTCCTGCGGGGGGCCGGCCCGAGCCTGCCGCTGCGCGGCGGCAGCGGCGCCGAGATGACGATGAACCTGCCGCCCGAGCCGCAGGACCCGGCCCTGCTCGACCGCCTGCACGAGGGCGCGACCGACGTGATGGCGCAGGCCGACCTCTACGCGCTGCTGCGTTATCAGGACTTCGGCGGCACCGACGCCGACAAGGACGCCGCGGCGTGCTGGCTGTCGCGCTTTGTTCCCGGTTGCAGGGCGGATCGCGTGCTCGTCTGCCCGGGAATCCACGCCGTGCTCACCGCCCTGATCTCGCAGCTCGCGCGGCCCGGCGAGCTGATCTGCGTCGAGTCGCTCACCTATCCCGGAGTCAAGGCGATCGCGACGCAGCTCGGCGTGAACCTGCATGCGCTGCCGATGGACGAGGAAGGCCCCAGCGCCGCGGCCTTCGAGCAGGCCTGCAAGGCGCTGAAGCCGAAGGCGCTCTACTGCAACCCGACCCTGCAGAACCCGACCACGCTGACCCTCTCGCCGCGCCGGCGCGAGGCACTGGTCGACGTGGCGCTGCGTTTCTCGATCCCGATCATCGAGGACGACGCCTACGTGATGCTGCCGCGCCTGTCGCCGTCGCCGATGGCGCTGCTCGCGCCCGACCTCACCTACTACGTCAGCGGTCTCAGCAAGTGCTTCGGCGCCGGCCTGCGCACCGCCTTCGTCGCGGCACCGAGCGCGCGCCAGGCGCAGCGCCTCGCGGGGGCGCTGCGCGCGACCACGGTCATGGCCTCACCGATCACCAACGCGCTCGCGACCCGGTGGATCAATGACGGCAGTGCCGAGGCGATGCGGCAGGCCGTGGTTGCCGAATCGATCGCGCGCCAGGCGCTCGCGACGAAGCACCTGCAGCGCCATCACCACGTCGCCCAGCCCGAGGGCTTCCACCTGTGGCTGCCGCTGGCGCCGCACTGGAACCACGTCGAGTTCGCGTCGTTCCTGCGGACGCAGGGCGTCGCGGTGGTCGCGAGCGTCGCGTTCTCGACCGACGGCGATCCGCCCGATGCAGTGCGGATCTGCCTCGGCGGCCCGCTCGACCGCGACGGCTGCGAGCGTGCCCTCAAGCTCGTTGCCGAGACGCTGGACCACCCGCAGCATCCGCACGCGACGGCGCTGTGACGTTCGGTTGCAGCGCCCCACTCAGGCCTCGGGATGCCATTGCAGTCGTCGTCAATCGGCAGACGCTGCCGAGCATCCGCGTTGTCGCAACGTGACCGTGAATCCGAAGTCCTGCCGTCCGGGAGGCTCCGGCCATGAACTTCGGCACCGTCACGACGGCAGCGACTCGAGTGCCTTCGGCTCGACGACCTTGACCGGGTTGTGCTCCGAGCGGAAGCGCGCCGCCATCTCGTAGGCCGACCGGCGCACGCGCATGATCCCGCCGAGCGGCCGGTGCGCCGCGAGCGAATGCCAGGCGCTGAACGACATGCCGTCGTCGACCGCCGCGACCCGGGCATCGCTCCACGTCACCTGCGGCTCGGCCGTGATGCGGGCCACGGCGAGGTAGGGGCTCTCGGCCTCGGGCCACTCGACCGAGGCGTCCTCGATCGGCATGGTCTCGGGGTTCGTGCAGAGCTGGACCCGCACTTCCCAGACGCCGCCCTGGCGACTGAAGTGCTTCAGCACCGCCTCGCGCAGGGCGTCGGGATGGCCGCCTGCGTCGATCGGTGCATGCGTCAGCGCCGTGAGTTCGGGCGACACCGGTGCGATCGAGAGCTTCGCGATGAATTCGCCATAGCGCATCGGCACCTGGGTGTAGAAGGTCTCGCCGAGCAGGTTCGTCTCGGGATGGCCGCCGAGGGCCTTCAGCGTGCCGCTCTCCCCGCCGGCCTTCTCGATCAGCGATTCGATGCCGCGCAGCGCCGCCGCCAGCACCTTCTTCGCGCCGGGCGCCTTGTCGGTCGTGCCGGCCAGCAGCTTGAGCGTCTTCAGGAACTGCCGCGGGTTGGGGGCGGCGAAGACCGGGCCGTTGATCATCAGGAAGTCCTGCGTCACGTCGCCCTCGGTGCCGGGGAGGCGTTCGCCCTCGACCCCGACGATCTTCACCGCGAGGCCGCGCGGCGTCGAGATCGAGTCGTCGAGCAGGTCGCCGGGCGAGGTCGAGAAGCGCATCACGACCGGAAACGGGCCCGGCGTCGCGAAGGCGCCCTGGGCGAGCGGGAGCGGCAGGCCGGGCAGCACGTCGAGGCGACCGAAGACGATGCCGTGGCCCTTGGCATGCACGCTCCGGTAGGCATGGCCGGTGTCGCGCCGGACGATCTCCGAGATCTTCCGCAGCGTCTCGGTCATCTCGCGGCCGGTTTCCGCCTCGTCGTCCTCGAGCCGTTCGCACGACGGGTCGTAGCGCAGCGGCGCGATGGGGAGATCGATGCTGGGGTTCATGAGACTTCCTTGGAGTGGGAGAGACGCGTTCAGGCCGCCGCCGGCCCGGCCCAGGCCTCGAGTCGCACCGGAATCGACTTCGCCGCGGGCACGTGACTGCCCTCGGCATGGTGCGCGAGCGGCAGCAGCGGATTGCACTCGGGGTAGTAGCCGGCGATGCAGCCGGGCGGAATGTCGTAGGGCGTGACGCGCAGGTCGGCCACCTCGCGGCGGATGCCGTCGTCGACCGCCGTCACCGCCGTCACCCGGCTGCCTTCGACGAAGCCGAGCCGGGCGATGTCGTCCGCATGCATGAAGAGCACCCGGCGCGTGCCGTAGACGCCGCGGAAGCGGTCGTCGAGGCTGTAGACGGTGGTGTTGAACTGGTCGTCGCTGCGGACCGTCATGAGGCTCAGCACGTCGCCGCCGGCACGCGTCACGTCCGGGTTCGCGTCCAGGCCATCGGGCACGATGAAATTGGCCTTGCCGTTGGGCGTGCTCCATTGCCGGTGCCGCGCCTTGATCGGACGGTGGAAACCGCCGGGCGTGCGAAAGCGCGCATTGAAGTCGCGAAAGACGTCGGGGAAGGTGGCCTCGATCGCGTTGCGCACCAGCGCATAGTCGCCCGCCCAGTCCGACCACGGCACCTTCGGGTTCGGCGGCAGGGTGGCCTGCGCGAGCCCCGCGACGATGGCGGCTTCCGAGCGCAAGGTCGCCGCGGCCGGCTCGGCGACGCCGTCGGAGGCATGCATGAAGCCTGTCGAGTCTTCGATCGAGACCGTCTGCGGCCCGCTCGCCTGCCGGTCGATCTCGATCCGGCCGAGGCAGGGCAGCAGGTAGGCGGCCTGGCCGGGCAGGAGATGGGTGCGATTGAGCTTGGTCGCGATGTGCGCCGTCAGCGCCAGGCCGCGCCAGGCGGTCTCGATGCGCCCCGTGTCGGGCACCGCGCGGGCGAAATTGCCGCCGAGGCCGACGAAGCCACGGACCGATCCGTCCAGCACGCCTTCGCAGGCCTCGACGGTGTTGAGCCCCTTCTCGCGCGGCGGCTCGAAGCCGTAGAGCGCCGCCAGCTTGTCGAGTGGCGCGAGCTCGGGCTTCTCGGTGATGCCGACCGTGCGCTGCCCCTGCACGTTCGAGTGCCCCCGCACCGGGCAGATGCCGGCGCCCTCGCGGCCGATGTGGCCGCCCAGCAGCAGCAGGTTGGAAACCATCTGCACGTTCTGCACGCCCTTGCGGTGCTGCGTCAGCCCCATGCCGTAGATGCCGATCACCGCTTTCGCCTTTGCGAAGGTCGCGGCCGCCTGCTCGAGCGCGGCGCGCGTGAGGCCCGACTCGGCTTCGATCGCCGGCCAGCCGGCGGCGCGCACGAACGCCGCGAAGTCCTCGAAGCCGTGGGTGTGCTCGTCGATGAAGGCGGCATCGAGCACGCGCGGGCTGCCGCTCGCCTTCGCGGCATCGTCGGCCTCGATCAGCCACTTGGCCAGGCCGGTGATCGCGGCGATGTCGCCGCCGATCTTCAGTTGCAGGTACTGGGTGCTGATCGCGGTCTCGGCGCCGGTCAGCATCTCCACCGGCGACTGCGGGTTGGCGAAGGCGACCAGCCCGCGTTCCCGAAGCGGATTGAACGTCACGATCGGCACGCCGCGTTTGCGGGCATCCTGCAGCTGATGCAGCATCCGCGGGCTGTTGACGCCGACGTTCTGGCCGAAGAAGAAAATGGCGTCGGTGTGCTCGAAATCATCGAGCGTCACGGTGCCGACCGGCACGCCGATCGTCTTCGGCAAGGCGACCGACGTGCTCTCGTGGCACATGTTGGAACTGTCCGGCAGGTTGTTGTTGCCGTAGAGCCGGGCGAAGAGCTGGTAGAGGTAGCTCGTCTCCAGCGACGCGCGCCCCGAAGCGTAGAAAACGACCGACTTCGGATCGGCGGCGCCAAGCACCTTCAGCTCCGCGCCGATCGCCGCGAAGGCTTCCTCCCAGGAGGTCTCGACATACCGGTCGCTCGCCGGGTCGTAGCGCAGCGGCACCGTGAGCCGGCCGGCCTGCTCGAGCTCGAGGTCGGACCAGCCGCGCAGCTCGGCGAGCGTATGCCGCCCGAAGAACGCCGCGGTCGCGCGCCGGCTGGTGAGCTCCCAGGCGGTCGCCTTGGCACCGTTCTCGCAGAATTCGGCCGCGCTCGGCTTCGCCGGCTTGGCCCAGGCGCAGCTGACGCAGGCGAAGCCGCCGGGCTTGTTCTGGTGCCAGAGCGCGTTCCCCGCGGCCACCGGATCACCCTCGCGCAACAGGTAGGTCGCGACCGCCTTGATCGATCCCCACCCTCCGGCGGGACGCGAATCGGACTCGAAATGCGGCGTTTCGCCGTCGCTGCGACCAGGGCTCATCAGGGGCGACTCTCCACGACTGCCGCCCACTGCCGGAAGGCCGTGACCCGGTGTCGACCCCTGCGAGTCTAGGAAAGGCCGTGGGCGCCCAGGTAGGACGACAGCCCTGCCGATGGCGGACGGCGCCATCAGCGGGCACCGCGCGGCGTGCGCGGCACCGTGCGAGAGTCGCGCCAGTCTGGCATTCTCGGCGTCACCCCGGAACGCGCGCATCGCACGCACCCCGTCGAACCATCTGCCCGATCCCGGGCCGCAGGAGCAGTCATTGAACGGGTCCGGCCCCACCTCGTCGCAGCGCAGCGGATCGCCGACGGCCGAGTTCCGCCCGGCGCCCGCGGGCAGCGCCCCGGCAGGTCCGCCGATCATCTCGGTCAGCGGCGTCTCGAAGACCTACCCGTCCGGCTTTCGCGCCCTCGAGCACATCGAACTTGCCATCCGGCCGGGCGAGATCTTCGCGCTGCTCGGCCCGAACGGCGCCGGCAAGACGACGCTGATCGGCATGATCTGCGGCCTCGTCAAGCCGGGCGAGGGGCGCATCACGGTGGCGGGCCTCGACATCGTCCGCGACTACCGCAAGGTGCGCGCGCTGATCGGCCTGGTACCGCAGGAGCTGACGACCGAGGCCTTCGAGACCGTCACCGCGACGGTCGAATTCAGCCGCGGCCTCTTCGGCAAGCGCGCGGACCCGGCGCACGTGGAAAAGCTGCTCAGGGCGCTCTCGCTCTGGGACAAGAAGGACAGCCGCATCCGCACGCTCTCCGGCGGCATGAAACGCCGGCTGATGATCGCCAAGGCGCTCGCGCACGAGCCGCGGGTGCTGTTCCTCGACGAGCCGAGCGCCGGCGTCGACGTGGCGCTGCGCAAGGACATGTGGGCGATGGTCCGCGCGCTGCGCGAGTCCGGCGTCACCGTCGTGCTGACGACGCACTACATCGAGGAAGCCGAGGAAATGGCCGACCGCGTCGGCGTGATCAGCCACGGCCGGATCGTGCTCGTCGAGGACAAGGTCACGCTGATGCAGAAGCTCGGCAAGAAGCGGCTGATCCTCGAACTGCAAAGCCCCCTCGCCGAATTGCCGGCGGCGCTCGCGTGCCACGACCTCACGCTCGCCGAGGGCGGCCTGCGCCTCGTCTATTCGTACGATGCACGCGGGTCGGAATGCTCCGTCGCGTCGCTCTTCGACGACCTCGCCGAGGCCGGCATCCGCTTCAAGGACCTGCACACGCAGCAGAGCTCGCTCGAGGACATCTTCGTGCGGCTGGTCGCGGACGACGAGGTCGGGGCCGCGGCATGAACCTGACCGCCATCCACGCCATCTACCGCTTCGAGATGGCGCGCACCTGGCGCACCGTGACGCAAAGCATCGTCTCGCCGGTGCTGTCGACGGCGCTCTACTTCGTCGTCTTCGGCTCGGCGATCGGCTCGCGCATCCAGCACGTCGGCAACGTCAGCTACGCCGAATTCATCGTCCCCGGCCTCGTGATGCTCTCGGTACTGACGCAGAGCATCGCGAACGCGTCGTTCGGCATCTACTTCCCGAAGTTCACCGGCACCATCTACGAGCTGCTCTCGGCGCCGATCTCGCACCTCGAGATCGTCTTCAGCTACGTGAGCGCCGCGGCGACGAAATCGGTGCTCGTCGGCCTGATCATCCTCGGCACCGCGGGCCTGTTCGTGCCGCTCCACATCGCGCACCCGGTGTGGATGCTGCTCTTTCTCGTGCTGACGGCGTCGACGTTCAGCCTCTTCGGCTTCATCATCGGCATCTGGGCCGACGGCTTCGAGAAGCTGCAGCTGATCCCGCTGCTCGTCGTGATGCCGCTCACCTTCCTCGGCGGCCCGTTCTACTCGGTCAGCATGCTGCCGCCGCTCTGGCGCAATCTCTCGATGCTGAACCCGTCCGTCTACCTCATCAGCGGCTTTCGCTGGAGCTTCTTCGACACGGCCGAGGTCCACGTGGGCCTGAGCTTCGGCGTGACGATGGTGTTCTTCGGCGTGGCGCTCGGCGTCGCGACCTCGATCCTGCACACGGGCTGGCGGCTCAAGAGCTGAGCGGGCGCTTTTGCGCCGGCGCGCCCGGCATCGACTGCCCCACAGGCGACACGCGCCGCCGTGAACGACGATCGTTACCCCGGCTTGACAGGCCCTCCCCGCGGCCAACAATGGTTCGTGCGAAATATCCGCCGACACCCCGCCGATCGAGCGGCCCGGCACACCGCACTCGCCCACCTCACGGAGACCTCATGACGTCGTACCTCACCCCACCTCTCTCATTTCCGCGCGTGGCAAGCACAGCGCTCGCCGTCGGCGCCGCGCTCCTCGTCGGCGCCTGTGCCCAGGGCGGGGCGGGCTCGGGCGCCGTCGACAGCATGACGAGCAAGGAGACGCAGCAGGTGACCACCTACGGCATGGGCCTCGGTCAGCAGCGCTTCTCGACGCTCACGCAGATCAACAAGTCGACCGTGAAGGACCTGGTGCCGGTCTGGAATACGAGCCTCGACAACTCCGCCAACATGTCGACCCAGCCGCTGGTCGTCGACGGGGTGATGTACGTCGTGACGCACAACTCGACCGCCGCGATCGATGCCCTCACCGGCCGGCAGCTCTGGAAGACGCAGATCGACCTGCCGGCGGACGTGGCGGCGATGGTCTGCTGCGGCATCCAGGCGCGCGGCCTGGCGGTGCAGGACGGCGTCATCTACCGCGCCACGCTCGACGCCCACCTGCAGGCGATGGACGCCAAGGACGGCAAGATCCTCTGGCGCACCAAGGTCGCCGACTACACCACCGGCTACTCGATCACCGGCGCGCCGCTGGTCGTCAACGGCGTCGTGATGACCGGCATCTCGGGCGGCGAGTACAACACCCGCGGCTTCATCAAGGGCTACGACCCGAAGACCGGCAAGCTGCTCTGGACCCGCTTCACCACCGCCGGCCCGGACGACCCGAAAGGCAACGCGACCTGGAACGGCAACGACAACTGGAAGACCGGCGGCGGCACGACCTGGATCACCGGCAGCTACGACCCGAAGCTCGACCTCGTCTACTGGGGTACCGGCAATGGCGCGCCGTGGAATCCGCAGATGCGCGCCAAGGGCGGTGACTCGCTCTACATCTGCTCCGTGCTCGCGATCCGCCCGAAGACCGGCGAGATCGTCTGGCACTACCAGTTCTCGCCGGCCGACCCGTACGACTACGACTCGGTCAACGAGATGGTGCTGGCGGATGTGAACGTGGGCGGCCAGCCGGTCGCCGCCGTCATCAACGCGAACCGCAACGGCTTCTTCTACGTCCTCGACCGCGCCAACGGCAAGCTGATGGCCGCCAACCAGTACGCGAAGAAGCTGACCTGGGCGAGCGGTGTCGACCTGTCGACCGGCCGCCCGATCGACACCGACATGACCAAGCGCTTCAAGGCCCAGGAGGTGATGAAGGGCGACGAGGAAGTCTGGCCGACGATCATCGGCGCGAAGAACTGGCAGCCGATCAGCTTCGACCCGACCCGAAAGGTCGCCTTCGTCAACGGCATGACCTTCGGCGCGACCCTGCAGAACATCCGCCAGGAGCTGAAGCTGCCGGCGATGTTCTTCGGCGTCGACATCAAGGGCTACGTCAGCCCGCCGGACGGCAATCGCGGCTACATCGCGGCGATCGACCCGACGACCGGAAAGCACCTCTGGGAGAACCCGCTGAAGGTGCCGCACTGGTCGGGCATCATGTCGACCGCCGGCGGGCTCGTCTTCACCGGCAACCTGCTCGGCGAATTCCTCGCCTACGATTCCGACACCGGCAAGCAGCTCTGGAAGTTCCAGACCGGCTCGGGCATCTCCGGCATGCCGATCACCTGGGAGAAGGACGGCAAGCAGTACGTGACGATCACGAGCGGCGCGGCGACGCTCTACAACGCGACCGGCGGCGACACGAACCTGCCGGCCGTGCCGGTCGGCGGCTCGGTCTGGACCTTCGCGCTGCATTGAGTCGCGATCCGCCACGCACCCTCGACACAGGAGCCAGACGAATGACTCGACCGGAGCTCCGGCCCCCCGCCGCCTGGCGGCTTCACGCGGCGCGCGGCTTGCTGGCGGCGCTGCTCGCCGCCGGCGCGGCCCACGCACTCGGGGCC
>CAZZWY010000006.1:12919-25094 GCA_964657785.1 uncultured Acetobacteraceae bacterium | reverse complement strand
CCGGCTGCTTCATCGCGATCGGGCATCGGCCGAACACCGACATCTTCAAGGGACAGCTCGAGATGAAGGACGGCTACATCGTGAGCCGCAGCGGCCTGGCCGGCATGGCGACGATGACGAGCGTGCCCGGCGTGTTCGCGGCCGGCGACGTGCAGGATCACGTCTACCGGCAGGCGATCACGAGCGCCGGCACCGGCTGCATGGCGGCGCTCGACGCCCAGCGCTTCCTCGAGCAGTGAGAACCTGTGAATGAATCCGGCGCCGGAAGTCGGTCTATAATCGTGGTCTTTGCCGAAAACGCGCCAGGCACTTGCCGGAGAGCGCGGGGCGAACTTGCCGGCCGCGAGCAGCGCTACGGCACCACACGAGAAGCACTACACGAGAAGGGAAGCGTCATGGCACGCGTCTGTCAGGTCACGGGCAAGCGCCCGATGGTGGGGAACAACGTTTCCCACGCGAACAACAAAACGAAGCGTCGCTTTCTGCCCAACCTGCAGTACCGCCGCTTCTGGCTCGAAGCCGAGAACCGGTGGCTGCGTCTGCGCATCTCGAATGCGGCGCTGCGGCTGATCGACAAGGTCGGCATCGAGAAGGTCGTGGCGGACCTGCGTGCGCGCGGCGAAATCTGATTCGCCAGACGCTGTCGCGCAACGATTCCCTTTCAGAGAGTTAGGAGCAGATCATGGCTAAAGGTGGACGCGAAAAGATCAAGCTCGAATCGAGCGCCGGCACCGGTCATTTCTACACGACCGACAAGAACAAGAAGACAACGCCGGAGAAGCTCGAGATCATCAAGTTCGATCCGAAGGCACGCAAGCACGTGACGTACAAGGAAACGAAGCTCAGATAAACAAGGTTTCGGCCGCCCGGCCCCGCCTGAAGCCCGCCTCGAGCGGGCTTTTTCATGGGCGCAAACTGCTGGCGCTGCTGGCGCGCTGGCGCAGGACGGCGGGCACAGGACGAAAAAAAGGCGCCCTCGGGGCGCCTTTCGTCGACATCGAACCGCCGCCTTGCGTTCAGGCGTGCGCGGACCGCAGCTTGAGGGCGAACTCCTGCAGCGCGGCGATGCCGCTTTCCTCGGCCTTGCGGCACCAGGCCTGCAGGTCAACCACGAGCTGCTCCGCCGATACGTTGGTCCGGGTCCAGAGCGAGCGGAGCTCTTCCCGCATCGCCACGAGTTTCGCGAGCCCGGGGCTCTGCTGCACGGCGAGCGCGACCTGCGCCTGCACGGCCGGCGGAATCTTCTCGACATCGCGGTGCAGCCAGCGCTTCGCGAGCTTCATGTTGGCGAGCTTGGCGGCGCTCGACGCACCTTCCGCCTTCAGCCGCGCGACTTCGGCACGGCTCGCGCGACGGAGATTGCGAGCGTAGTTCGCCATGACCTCGTAGCGGTTCCCGATGATCGCCTCGAGCGTCTTGTCGTCGGCGACGGGCTTGATGCTGCCCAGCCGGAGCATCGGCGGGGTCTTGCGCACCGTGGCGAGGCCGACGATCTCCAAGGCACGGATGTACATCCAGCCGATGTCGAACTCGTACCGCTTGACCGAGAGCTTGGCCGAGGTCGGATAGGTGTGGTGGTTGTTGTGCAACTCCTCACCGCCGATCAGCAAGCCCCACGGCGAGATATTGGTCGATGCGTCGACCGCCTCGAAGTTGCGGTATCCCCACCAGTGGCCGATGCCGTTGATGATGCCGGCGGCGGTGATCGGGATCCAGGCCATCTGCAGGGCCCAGACCGCGGCACCGATGGCGCCGAACAGCGACAGGTCGAGCAGCAGCATCACGCCGACGCCCTGCCAACTGAAGCGCGCGTAGAGGTTGCGCTCGAGCCAGTCGTCCGGCGTGCCGTGTCCGAACTTGGCGAGCGTGTCGGTCACCTTGGCCTCGGCCCGGTACATCTCGCTGCCGGTCAGCAGCACCGCCTTGATGCCGCGGGTCTGCGGGCTGTGCGGATCGTCTTCGGTTTCGCACTTGGCGTGGTGCTTGCGGTGGATCGCCACCCATTCCTTCGTCACCATGCCGGTCGTGAGCCACAACCAGAGCCGGAAGAAATGCGAGGGGGCGGCGTGCAGTTCGAGCGAACGATGCGCCTGCGCGCGGTGCAGGAAGATCGTCACCGAGGCGATGGTGATGTGCGTGACGACCAGCGCGAAGACCAGCACCTCCCACCACCGCGCCCCGACCAGCCCATCGGCCAGCCAGTTCACCAGTGCATCCCGAACCATCGTCAACGAATCCATGAGTCCCCTTGAGCCGCTTCTCGGCGCAGCTGCGCGATTCTACGAGACACCCCTGAATGGATGCAGGGTAATTGCCGGGTATCCCTGCCCCAGTCCCGTCTATGCACGCTTCCTTCGAACTCAGCGCCGCTGCCAGACCGCTGCGAAGAATCCATCGGTTCGGTGGCGATGCGGCCAGAGGCGAAGAAACTCGCCGCGCACCAGCGTCTCCGCGGCGCCCACGTGTGCCTGTGACAGTGCATCCTGCACCGCGACGACCTCGAAATCGCGCTCGTGCGCCGCGCCGAAGGCCTGTGCGATCTGCTCGTTCTCGGCGTCGAGCAGGCTGCAGGTCGCATACACGATCCGTCCGCCCGGCTTGACCAGTCGCGACGCGCTTTCCAGGATCGCCGCCTGCTTGACCTGGAGCTCCGCGACCGTCTGCGGCGTCTGGCGCCATTTCAGGTCGGGGTTGCGGCGCAGCGTGCCGAGCCCCGAGCACGGCGCATCGACGAGCACCCTGTCGAGCTTGCCCGCGAGGCGCTTGATGCGCTCGTCGCGCTCATGGGCGATCTGGGCCGGAAACACGTTCGAGAGACCGCTGCGTGCGAGCCGCGGCTTCAGCGAGGCGAGCCGGTGCCCGGAGGTGTCGAACGCATAGAGGCGACCGGTGTTGCGCATCTCGGCGCCGAGCGCGAGCGTCTTGCCGCCGGCGCCGGCGCAGAAATCCATCACCATTTCGCCGCGTCGGGCGCCGAGCAGGAGCGCGAGCAGCTGGCTGCCCTCGTCCTGCACTTCGACATCGCCGCGCAGGAAGACGTCCAGCTTGTGCAACGCCGGTTTGGCGTCGATGCGCAGGCCGAGCGGCGAAAAGGGCGTCGGCAGGGCGACGATGCCCTCGGCCTGGAACGCCGCCTGCGCGGCCTCGCGCTTCGTCTTGAAGGTGTTGACGCGCAGATCGAGCGGCGCCGCGGCATTGATCGCCTCGACGAGGGGCCAGAACTCATCGCCGAGGGCGGGTTTGAGCAGATCGGCGAGCCAGTCCGGCAGGTTGTGACGCAGCTTCTCGGGCAACGCGGCGCGATCCACGGCGCTCACCCGGGCGAGCCATTCCTGCTCGAGCGGGTTCAACGCCGCACGCAGGAAGCCGGCATTGCCCTGCCAGGCGAGGATCGCCAGGCGCCGCTCGATCTCGCCCTTGCCCGATTGCGCGAGGTGCTGCAGCAGCGGCCGCTCGCGCAGCACGGTGTAGGTGGTTTCGGCCAGGCTGTGGCGCTCGCGGCTGCCGAGCGTGCGGTGCTCGCGGAAGAAGTCCGACACCACGCCATCGGCCGGCTGCCGCAGTTGCAGCACGCGGTGCAGCAATTCGGTGGAAAGTTCGAGCAGGGCGTTCGGGTGCATCCTGCGATTATCCTTAGCTGCCCCCACCGGACGCCGCTCCCCATGTTCAGCCGCCTCTCCAGCCGTGTCCGGTCGCATCCGCATTTCGCGGTGTCGACGATCGTCGGGCTCCTTGCCGCGTTCGTCGTTCCGGACGCGCACGATTCGGTCGCGCGCGGACTGATCGGCTGGAACGTCGGCGTCTGGCTGTACCTCGCCTGGACCGGCTGGACGATGTCGCACCAGGGGTCGGATCACCTCGAGCAGGTCGCCAAGGCGCAGGCCGAGGGGGCGAGCACGATTCTCGCGGTGGTGGCGTCGGCGGCGATCTCGAGCTTCGTCGCCGTCGTGATCGAACTCGGGGCGGCGAAGGCCGCGGGCACGCATCATCTGCTGCCGAGCCTGCTGCTCACGCTGACGACCGTGGCCGGCTCCTGGCTGCTCGTGCCCACGCTCTTCTCGCTCAACTACGCGAGCATCTACCACGTGAGCGAAGATCCGAACGGCGGCCTGCGCTTTCCCGAAGAGGCGCCCGACTTCGCCCCCGACTACGCCGACTTCCTCTATTTCTCGTTCACGATCGCCGTTGCCTCGCAGACGTCGGACGTGACCGTGACCAGCCGGCCGATGCGCCGTCTCGTGCTGCTGCAGTCGGTGCTGTCGTTCATCTTCAACACGACCGTGCTCGCGTTCTCGATCAACATCGCGGCGAGTCTGTTCTGAAGCCGACGGCGACGTGCTGCGGCTCGCCGAGCACGTGCCGCACCGTCTCGTCGGCTTCCAGCTGCAATCGACCTTCCACGAGCCAACGCACGGCGCGCGGGTAGACGATGTGCTCGGCCTGCAGCACGCGCGCGGCGAGCGTCTCCGGCGTGTCGCCCGGCTCGATCGGCACCACCGCCTGCACGATGATCGGCCCGTGGTCGAGCGCGGGCGTGACGAAGTGGATGGTGGCGCCGGCCAGCTTGCACCCGGCCTCGAGGGCGCGCCGATGCGTGTGCAGCCCCGTGAAGGCCGGCAGCAGGGACGGGTGCACGTTGACCAGCCGGCCGGCGTAACGGGCGACGAACCCGTCGGTCAGGATGCGCATGAAGCCGGCGAGCACGACCACGTCCGCGGAGAAGGCGTCGATTTCGGCAGCGAGCGCGAGATCGAACTCGGCGCGGTTCGCGAAGGCCTGGTGGTCGACGACGCGGGTCGCGATCCCGAGCGCGCGGGCGTGGGCGAGGCCGGCGGCGCCGGGGCGGTTGGCGATCACCGCCACGATGGCCGCGTCCCAACCCTCCGCGGCGCAGGCCGCGGCAATCGCCGTCATGTTCGTGCCGCGCCCGGAGATCAGGATGACGATGTGCTTCACTGGGCCAGCAGTTTAGCGGAGGAGGCGTCGACGCGGCACTGCCCGCGCCGACCCGGACCGAGTCCCGCCCTCCTCAGCGCCGCCCGCCCACGAAGCTGCCGTCCGCCGGCGTCGACGTCGTGTCGTGGTACGTCCCGCTCGTCGTGCCGGCCGCGAAGTCGAAGGTGCCCTGCGCACTGCCGGTCGCGTCCGAATAGCTGAAGGCGCCGGTCATGGGGTCGGTGATCGTCAGCGTGCAGCTGTAGAACGTCGAATCGCTGCGATCCTGGCAGGAACTCGTGCCGTTGCCGTTGACGAAGAGCACGGTCCCGACATTCGACGCTGCCGCCACGGTCGAGCCGTGAATCTCCCAGGTACCCTGATAGGACGCAGCCGTCAGCGCCAGCGGCGTGTCCGGATCCTCGGTCGGGATGCCGAGCGCCGTCATCAGCGCCGCCGCGGCCGCGGTGTTGAAACGGGCGCGGTTGCTGACGGTCGGCTTGTTTTGATAGCCGAAGTAGACGTAGCCGCCGCGTTCGACGAAGACGCGGTCGTAGCCGAGGCCGACGGTTGCCGGCGGGAGGTTGGAAAAGCTCAGCGCGCGGGCGTCGCCGAGGGTCGTGATCGTGTAGGAGCCGGTACCGATGGGAGTGCAGTTCCGCGTCGAGCCGTTGACGAAGCGCTGCTGGCAGGCGTAGTAGGTCACCGGGTTCGTGCCGGTGCCCTTGAAGGCGACCCGCAGCAGCGTGTTGCCGGTGTAGTAGCCGGTCGAGGTGCTGCCCGGCGTGGTCGACACCGTGCCGAGCGTGCCCAGGCTCGCGGTGCTGTTGCCCCACCATTCGTTCCTGTCGCCGCTCGGGTAGCTGGTGTTGTTGTAGGTGAGCGAGCCCGCAGCGAAGACGCACGGGGTGCCGGTGCGCGACGCGATCAGGTCCTCGAGCGTGGCGACGCTCGTGCCGTTGCCGAACGTTTCGCTGGAATTGCAGGCGGTGCCCGCGGCCTGCGTGCTGGCGTCGCCGCCCGCCGAGACGGCGGCGCTGTATTGCGCGACGACGTTGCTGACGCCGGCCGGCAGGTTGGCGCCGGCAGGGTAGTAGCTGACGGCCTCCGTCTTCGGCGTGTTGGTCTGGTAGAAAAGCTTCGCGTCCGTGGGGAACACG
This sequence comes from uncultured Acetobacteraceae bacterium, assembly GCA_964657785.1. Classification (GTDB taxonomy): domain Bacteria; phylum Pseudomonadota; class Gammaproteobacteria; order Burkholderiales; family Burkholderiaceae_C; genus LMDS01. Next base: position 18,999 of record CAZZWY010000006.1, on the reverse strand, counting down.
CTGCCGCCGAGCACGTTGGCGGCGTCGGCGATCGACAGGTTGGTGTACCCCGCCGCGATGATCTGCGCGTAGACCGAGGCCATCGTCTTGCCGGCGATGTCGAAGGTGGCGCGGTTGCTGGAGCCGGTCTCGCGACTGCAATAGACGTAGGTGCTGTTGCCCGCGGCGTCGCGCACGGTGTTCGTGCTCTCGGCATTGATCGGGCAGCCGACCCAGGCGCTGCCGTTCCAGCTCAGATCCGCGTTGCGGGCCGGGTTGCCGCCCGACGACCAGCGCGCGACAGTGCCACCGGTGGCCTGCGTGCGCCGATCGGTGTAGCGCACGGTACCGCTGGCATCGGGGGTGTCCTGCGCCAGGGTGCCGGTCAGGACGCGGGTGTAGTAGTTGCCCGCGCTGCTGTACGACAGACCGTCGAGCGTCACGAAGGCAGACGCGACGCGCGTCGGCGCGGGGGCGGTGCTCGAGGTCTGGGTGTTGATCGCGACGACGGTCGGCACGGCGGCGGCGGTCAGGCCGGCGGTGCTCACCACGCTCGTGGCCGCAGCCGAGAGGGCGGCCTCCTTCGCGGCGGCGGTCGTGGCGGCGGCGACCGAGGGGTCTGCGAGCGCGGCGACGAGCGACGGCAGCAGTTCGAGCACCTTGTTGCGAGTCGCCTTGTCGAGGTCGGCCTGCGTGATCGTGGTGCTGTCGGCCGCCGGGGTGCCGAGCGTGGTCGCGATCGCGGCCGCCTGCTGTTGCGTCGCGAGCACCACCAGGCGGGCCACCGCGACGGGATCGACGCTGCCGTCGGTCGGCGCGGTCGCGCTCTGGCTCAGATCCTGGAACAGCGACCCGGTGATCCCGGTACTGCTCTGGATGGTTCTCGCCGCATCGGCCGTGCTGGCGCCGGTCATCGCGACCGTCTGCTGCACCAGCGTGGTCAGCGGCGTCACGACGGCCGTCTGGTCGGCCGGTGCGAGCAGGGTGTAGGCGGTGGTCACCGGGCCATTGACCGCATCGACCGCCGTGGTGCCGATGACCGCCAGCAGCGGGTACTTGCCGACGTCGGCGTTCGGCACGGCCAGCGTGACCTTGCCGATCGCGTCGGTCGTGCCCTTGGTTTCATCGGTGTCGCACACGCCGTTGGCGTTCTTGTCGAGGCAGACGGTCGCACCGCCGATCGCGCCATCGGCGACGGTGGTGGTGACGCTGGTGGTGGTCGGCGTGACCACGGGGGCGGGCGCGGCGGCATCGCCGTCATCACCGCCGCAACCGGCCACCAGGCCGAGGACCGCCGAGGTGGCGACGAGAAATCGAAGTTTCTGCTGCGGGCGCATGCGAGGTCTCCTTGTAGATTGATTACTTTCAGTGACAAAAATCAGAATATCCAGACCGCGCGCCCCCGGCATCCCACAAACTAGCGAGGCGCGCGTTTCCCGATCGGCGCGGGATGGGCGAATGCCTCGGCGATTGCCCAAGCTCGACGTTCACTCCCGGACCGAGGCGGTGTTCGAGGCGCGCCAGCTCGGCTGGATCGGTTGAGCACGGCGGGTCGATGTCGGGTGTGCCCGACCCCCGCACCGTGTCGCGACGCGGGCTCTGATCGAAGGGAGAGGGCCTCTTCGACGCCAACCGGCGGCCCTTCGGCTTGGCCGGCTACGCGTTCACGAAGCCGATCAAGGGCACACCCTTCCTGAGCCAGCCGCCGAGTCGCATCGCCTCCGGGTCAGAACACGAAGTCGATGACGGCGCTCAAAACGTTGACCCGCGGGCGGTCCCGGAAGCCGGGCTGGATGTTGGCGAGCGAGATCGGAAAGATCGTTGCGACGTCGCCCGACCTGACGTGGTCGTACTGCAGCTTCAGGTCGAAGCTCCTCCGAAAGTCCCAGCGCAGACCGACGGTGGTGGTCGATTGCTTGTCCCTCGGCGCCGAACCGCCGATCGATCCGACCGTCACCTGCTTGAATTCGGAATACGCGGCATACGGCGTGAACAGGCCGAAGTGGTATCCACCGCCGAACGAAAAGGCGCGCATGCGGCCGTAGTACGGGTCGGGGGCGTGCAGGAAGTCACCGGTGACGAACCACGCGCCCGGGTCGTAGCTGAAGCCGGCCGTGTACATCGGCAGCTTGACCTTGTCCGGTGACCCGCCCGGGTACTCGAACAGGTACTTCATCTGCATGTAGGCGAGGTGCAGGGTCAGCGCATCGGTCTCGTACACATTCGAGACGCCGACGATGTCCGAGACGGTCAGCTTGCTATGGCCCGGATAGTCGACGCCGCTATTGCCGTAGAGCAGCGTCACGTTGTCGATGGCCGACCCGAACTTGAACCGATAGGTCGTGTCGACACCGTCGCTGAAGGTGTTGGGCATCTCGGCGGCGAGTTCGGCCGAGCCGCGAATCCCGTAGTTCGAGTAGCCGACGTTGATCGAGTCCGAGCGCAGGAAGAGCGGCCAGACGACGCGGCCGATGCGCGCGCTCCAGTCGGGCGTGATCTGGTAGGAGACGTTGGCCCACTCGACGGTGGGAAGGTAGCTGTTGTCATAGCGTTGTTGTGCGATCAACTGCACAACCGCGGTGATCTTGTCGGTCGGCCTGGCGCTGACCTGCACGCCGAGCTTGGTGTCGACGTCCATGCTTGTGCGACGCGTGTGACCCGCGCCGTTCGGGCGGAACACGCTGCTGACGAAATCGGCCTGGTCGTTATTCGAATGCGCGACGCCGGCGGTGCCGAAGCCGCTGAGCGAGAACATGGAGGTCTTGGAATCCTCGGCATGCGCGGTCGAGCCGAGCAGGGCCAGCGCGGCGCAGGCGAACGTCGAGAAGCTGCGGGTCATGGGTTCTCCGATGGCGAGGGCAGCCTGGTGCCGTTCGCTCCCCCTTATCGGCGGGTCGTCCGGCAACTGGAGAAGCATCGCCCGGCGACCCGGCGATGTACCGAGGCACGTTGCGGCGTACACGCCACCGTCGGTCTCGACGACATCGGTGTGGCGGGCACGCAGCGCCTGGCGCAAACTCGCTCGAGACCGGCTGCGCTCGAATCACGGCCTTCGACAAACGCGCCGACCCGCGTGGCGCGCTTCTGCCGCGCAGACTCCTGAACTAGCCCGGAGCGCCGTCGTCCACCCACGCCTCCAAGGCGTCCGCCACCTCCTGCGCGCTGATGCCGACACCATGCGCCACCGGTGCGTCCGGCAGCGCAGCGACGCCTTCGGCCTTCAGGCGCGCGATGCACTGACCCGCCTCGCGGCCGGTCGCGAAGCCGGTGCTCTGCAGCAGGACGCGGCCGTCGGCGGTCGCGAGCTTGAAGTAGAACCGGCCATCGGCCTCGCGGTACTGCTTGAACACCGGCAAGGCCGCCTTGCGGACGGGCGCAGGGGTCGGGGCGGCCGTCGGCGCCGTCGACCGACGCCGCAGCCCGACGGCGTCGCGCAGCTCGGCGAGGAACGGCCCGGCGAGCGCGCGCGCCTTCTTCGCGCCCTCCACGAGCGTGTCCTCGATCGTGTCGGGGTGCGCCATGAGCTCTGCGTACCGGTCCCGCAGCGGGCCGAGGTCGGCTTCGATGCGGGAGACGACACGCGCCTTGGCCTCGCCCCAGGAGAGGCCGGCCTCGAGCGCGTCGCGCAGGCCGGCGCGCTGGGCGTCGTCGGCGAAGGCGGCGTGGATCGCGACGAGATGCGAGGTGTCCGGGTCCTTCGGCTCGCCGGGGCCGAGCGAGTCGGTGACGATCCGCGCGACCGCCTCGCGCAGCCCCCGGGCGCCGCCTTCGAAGAGCGGGATCGTGTTGTCGTAGCTCTTGCTCATCTTGCGGCCGTCGAGGCCGGGCAGCATCGCGACGCGCTCGTCGATCGCCGCCTCCGGCAGCACGAAGAACTCGCGCCCGGCGCCGAAGAGATGGTTGAACCGCTGCGCCAGGTCGCGCGTCATCTCGAGGTGCTGGATCTGGTCGCGGCCGACCGGCACGCTGTGGGCGTTGAACATGAGGATGTCGGCGGCCATCAGGATCGGGTAGCTGAAGAGGCCCATCGTGATGCCGGCATCGGCCTCCTCGCCGGCGGCGAGGTTGGCGTCGGCCGCGGCCTTGTAGGCGTGCGCGCGGTTCATCAGGCCCTTGGACGCGACGCAGGTCAGGAGCCAGGTCAGCTCCGGAATCTCGACGATGTCGCTCTGCCGGTAGAACGTGACGCGCGAGGTGTCGAGCCCGGCGGCGAGCCAGGTCGCGGCGATCTCGAGCCGCGAGCGCTCGATGCGCGCTGGCTCGTCGCATTTGATCAGCGCGTGGTAGTCGGCGAGGAAGAAGAAGCTGTCGACGCCGGGCGCGCGGCTCGCCTCGATCGCCGGCCGGATCGCGCCGACGTAGTTGCCCAGGTGGGGGGTGCCGGTGGTGGTGATGCCGGTGAGGACGCGGTGGGTCATGGCGAGGAAATCATTCGGAGTCGGTCAGGGCGAGCGCCGGGTCGAGGCATTGTCGGAAGATCGGTCGAATGAGCGATCGTCAGAGCGGTCGCCTGCCGCGGAAAGCGCCGACGCGACGGCGCGGGCGTCGAAGCCGACCTGCCGCTGCCCGCGCACGAGCAGCACCGGCGTGCCCGGGGACTGCAGCGCCCGGTACTGCGCAGCACAGTCGGCATCGCGTTCGATCAGACACTCGCTGAACGGCACGCGGCGGGCGGCGAGCCAGGCGCGGGCCGCCGCGCAATAGACACAGGTGACGGACGAGATCATGCGGACGTCGCCGGGCCGGGCCGACGCTGCGAGGGTCGCGCCGAGCCGCGCGTCGGATTCCCACTGCAGCGCCTTCACGCCGAGCAACGCCACCAGCACCAGCGCGGCCAGGCCGAGCGTCGCGCGCAGGCGGGTGGCGGGCACGGGTCGAGACGTCAGAGCGCCGCGGTCACCACCATCTCGACTCTCCAGGCCGGTTTGGCGAGGATCGCCTGCACGGTCGCGCGCGGGGGCGCGTCGCCGGGGGCGAGCCAGTCCTCCCAGACTTCGTTCATCGCGTCGAAGTCGGCGAGGTCGGCGATGAAGATCTGGCACATCAGGATGTGCGCCCGGTCGGTCTTGGCTTCGGTGAGCAGCTTGTCGATCGAGGCGAGCACCTGCGTCGTCTGGCCGCGGATGTCGGCGCTCGCGTCTTCGGCCACTTGCCCGGCGAGGTAGACGACGCCGTTGTGGATCGTCATCTCGGAGAGGCGATCGCCGACGTGAAAGCGGCGCAAGGCCTGGGTCATGGTTTGGCTCCGTGCTTTGTTGTGGGCGGACGCCGGGGCGGCGGCGAACGCGTCGCTGCGGTGGCGGCCGCGGTCGAGGTGCCGCCCGAGGCCGCTCGCCCGCCGATCCGGCTCTCGGTGCCGGCGAGCAATTTGCGGATGTTGCCACGGTGGCGCCAGATCAGCAGCAGCCCCATCACCCCGACCGCGAGCGCGACCGGCCCCGCCCCCCAGAGCAGCAGCTCGTAGAACGGCGCGAACACGGCGGCGACCAGCGCCGCGAGCGACGAGTAGCGGAAGAAGGCGGCGATGACGACCCAGGTCGCGAGCGTCGCCAGGCCGAGCCAGGGGTTGAGGCCGAGCAGCACGCCGGCGGCCGTCGCAACGCCATTGCCGCCCTTGAAGCGGAAGAAGACCGGCCAGAGGTGGCCGCAGAACGCCGCCAGCCCGACCAGCGCGAGGGTGCCCTCGCCCCACCCCCAGCGCGCGCCGAACGAATCGACGAGCGCGACCGGCAAATAGCCCTTGAACGCGTCGAGCAGCAAGGTGAGCACCGCTGCCGACTTGTTGCCCGAGCGCAGCACGTTGGTCGCGCCGGGATTGCCCGAGCCGTAGCTGCGCGGGTCGTCCAGGCGCATCGCGCGGCTTACGATCACCGCGAAGGAAAGCGAGCCGACGAGATACGCGGCGCCGGCCGCCAGCAGGGGGGAAAGGCTCTCAGGCGTCACGGCGGATTGAAGGATTGGCGGAAAAGCGATTCTGCGATCACAGCGCGCAGCTTACCGGCACGGCGCCGAGCAGTGTCTTCAGCAGCGACGGATCGAGGCCGACGAGGTAGCCGCGCCGCCCGCCGTTGATGAGGATGCGCGGCAGCTCGAGGATGGTC
>CAZZWY010000006.1:5270-12909 GCA_964657785.1 uncultured Acetobacteraceae bacterium | reverse complement strand
ATACACCGGCATCGCCTTTCGGGTTCCGAACGGCGACGTGCCGCCGACCAGGTAGCCGCTGTGCCGCTGCGCGACGTCGGGCTTGCACGGCTCGACGGACTTGGCACCGATCTGCCGCGCCAGGCCTTTCGTGCTGACCTGCCGGTCGCCATGCATCAGCACGATCAGCGGGCGGGCGCGCTCGTCCTGCATCACGAGCGTCTTCACGACCGCATGCTCGTCGACGCCGAGCTGTCGCGCCGACTCGGCCGTGCCGCCGCGATCGACGTACTCGTAGACATGCTCGGTGAAGACAACGCCGCGGGCGCGGAGGAATTGCGTCGCCGGGGTCTCGCTGACGTGCGGCGCTTTCCGTCCGGACATCGTTCGCGCTCCCCTCGTCAGGCGAGCGAGTGGTAGAGCGCGACGAACTCGAGCGTCAGCTTGTGCTTCGGGTCGAGGTGGATCATCGGGCGCGAAAGCTCGTGCGATTCCTTGACCTTGACGCTGCTGCTCAGGTACGGCTCGCACACCGGCAGGCCCTCGTCGACGAGCTCCTGCACGGTGCGCTGCGGCAGGCTGGCGCGCGGCTGGAACTGGTTCACGACGATGCCCTCGACGACGAGCGCCGGGTTGTGATCGGCCTGGATCTCCTTGACGCTCTCGACCAGGCCATAGAGCGCACGCCGCGAGAAGTCGTCGCAGTCGAACGGAATCAGGCAGCCCTCGGCCGCGATCAGGGCCGAGCGGGTGTAGAAGTTGAGCGCGGGCGGGGTGTCGATCCAGATGCCGTCGTAGTCGGCGGCGAGCTCGAGCAGGGCATCGCGGAGCTTGTAGATCTTGTGCCGGCTCTCGAGCTTGCCGTGCAATTCGTCGAGCGCCGGGCCGGCGGTCATCACGTGCAGGTTGTCGTACCTTGAGGCGACGATGAAGTCGCTCGTCTTCGGCGGCCGAACGCTGAACTTCAGGGTCGAGTCGAAGAACTCCGCGGCGCCGGCGATCGGCGCGTCCCCGGTATCACCCAGCAGGTAGCGGCTCGAATTGCCCTGCCGGTCGAGATCGATCACCAGCGTGCGCCGGCCCTCGACGGCAGCGATCGCCGCGAGGTTGCAGGTGATCGTCGACTTGCCGACGCCGCCCTTCTGGTTGAAAACGACGCGTCGCATGCGGGAGCCCGGTCTGGTGCAGTGGCGCGATTGTGCACGGCGGGGGGCGGCTCCTCCGCAGCCGGCGTGCGCCGCTGCCACAGCGCCTGCCCGCCCGCATCCGGGAATTCCTCCGCGTGGCCGCGGCCAGGCCCCTCTACGATCGTTTTCGGCAGGCGCCCCCCGCGCAGACGGTGAGGTGGCCCGACCGACGCGGCTTTTCGGGCCGTTCACAAACGACGGAGACGAACGATGTATTCACCGACACGCCTCGCGGCCTGGGCGGCGGGCGCAGCCCTCTGCGCCTCGCTCGCCGCCTGCTGGGGCGGCAGCGACGACCACCCGCCGACCCCGCTCGCGGGAACCACCGTGCAGACCTTGTCGACGCGGGCCGACATGGTGACCGGCGGCGCGGCGCTGGTCGAGGTCAAGCTGCCGCAGGGCGCGTCGGCGTCGCAGCTCAAGGTGGTGGCCGGCAACGCCGACGTGACGAGCGCCTTCGCGACGCGCGCCGACGGCCGCACCGTCGGGCTGGTCACCGGCCTGGTCGTCGGCGCCAACACGCTGACCGTGACCTCGGCCGACCGCTCCTTCGCCGGCGCGACGCTGACGCTGACGAACCATCCGATCTCCGGCCCGGTGCTGCTGAGCGCCCAGACCACGCCTTACGTCTGCGCGACGCCGCTGCCGACGGTCGCCACCGCGACCACGGCCGCGACCAATGCGAGCGGCCTCTCGACCAGCGCCACCGATGCGCAATGCAGCATCGCGACCGAAACCCACCTCTACTACCGGACGACCACGCCCGCGAGCACCGCGGCGGGTGACGGCGGCTGCAGCTTCGTCCTGCCCGACCCGTCGCCCACGCTCGCCAACCCGACGCCGACGACGCCGGCCAGCGCCTGCCTTCAGCCCTACGTCGCCGGCACCACGCCCGACACAGCGGTCGCGACCACCACGCCGCTCGGCGCGACGACCCCGGTCAAGTACATCGTGCGCGTCGAGCGCGGCACGGTCAACCGCGGCATCTACGACATCGCCGTGCTGTTCGACCCGACGCAGCCGTGGACCGCGAACGCGCCGCAGGCGCAGTGGAACGGCAAGGTCGTCTACTCGTTCGGCGCCAGCACCGGTCAGCCGCGCCTGCAGTACCGCACCGAGCAGAATTGGGCCGACGACAGTGCGCTCTCGCGCGGCTTCATGGTCGTCGACAACAGCCTCACCGACTCGCTCTACAACTCCAACCGCATCCTCGCCGGCGAGACGGTGATGATGATGAAGGAGTACATCACCAATCGCTACGGCGAGATCCGCTACACGCTCGGCAACGGCTGCTCCGGCGGCTCGATCGGCCAGAACACGGTCGCCTCGACCTACCCGGGCCTCCTCGACGGTCTGCAGGTGCAGTGCGACTACCCCGACTCGATCACGACGGCGATGGAGGTGGCGGACTGCGTGCAGCTCGTCGCCTTCTACGCCGGCACCGCATGGGGCACGCTGACCGCGTCCGAGGGCCTGACGCAGGCAGAGATCGATGCGAAGAAGACCGCCATCAACGGCCACATCGACCAGACGAGCTGCCACTCCTGGAACAACTTCTTCGGCTACAACAACAAGCCCGGCAACTACGCCCCGCGCTACGTCGCCGACAACGCCGGCCATCTGATCACGGCCGCCACGACCAACAACTGCAAGCTGCCGGCGAGCCTCGTCTACGACCCGGTCACCAACCCCACCGGCACGCGCTGCGGCGATCCGGACCTGGCGGTCGCCGTCTGGGGCCTGGCCCCGGGCACGACGCGCGCGAACCAGACCTCCGACAACGTCGGCGTGCAATACGGCCTGAAGGCGCTGCTCTCCGGCGCCATCAACGCCGAGGAGTTCGTGACGCTGAACGAAGGCGTGGGCGGCACCGACGCCGACCTGAACCCGACGGCTGCCCGTTCGGTCGCCGACGCCGCGGCGTTGCCGATCGCCTATCGCAGCGGCCTCGTCGCCAGCGGCCAGCAGCTCGTCAAGGTGCCGATCCTCGACCTGCGCGGCTTCGACGAGAGCCTGCTTTCCGGCGGGTCCGTCGGCATCCACTACATCTGGCGCAGCTTCTCGGAACGCGACCGGCTCGACCAGGAAGGCGGCGGCCACGGCAACCAGGTGATGTGGCGCTTCGGCAGCGGCCTGACCGCACCGGACTCGCTCTTCACGCAGTCGCTGCTGACGATGGACACCTGGCTCTCGTCGCTCGTCAGCGCCGCGCCGAAAGCCACCCTCAACAGCGAGCGCACCGCCGCCCAGGTGCTCGCGGCGAAGCCCGCCTCGGCGTTCGACTTCTGCTACCTCAGCAGCGACACGACGTTCACGACCCCCGTGACCGACGCCAGCGTCTGCGACGCCGACCCGAAGCTCGCGATCCACTCGTCGCCGCGCCAGGTGGCCGGTGGCTCGCGCGCCGAGAACATCCTGAAATGCGCGCTCAAGCCGCTCGCGTTCGGCGACTACACCGGCATCACGTTCACCACCGGCCAACAGAGTCGTCTGCAGGCGGTGTTCAGCACGGGGGTCTGCGACTGGTCACAGCCCGGCATCGGCCAGCAGGCGCCGGTGTCGCCCCAGACCTACGTCGCCGGCCCCGGCGGCGCGCCGCTACCGGCGGCGCCGGTGTCGACGCCAATCTGACCCGGCCGCCGGCGTTGGACGAGGTCGCGGAAGAATCGATCGAAGCCGATCAGACGATCGCGACCACGGGCTTGCGCCGGTCCGGCACGCCCAGGCGCTCCGGCGACAGGTACTGCTGGCGATAGATCTCGAACGGCAGGCTGTCGTTGGCCTCGAGGAACTTCTGGTCTTCGACCGAGGCCTTCGCGAGTGCCGCGAAGCGCTGCTCCTCCGCCGCATCGAACGGCAGCGCCAGCAGGGCGTCGCGCGTCGCGAGCGAGCGGGCGCGCGCGAAGGCGACGAAGGAACCGTCGAAATCGCGGCTTGCCGCGGCGAGCACGCGGGCCGAGGGCGCCTGCTCGGGGTCGGCCAGCGTCGCATTCGCGGCGCCGAGGGCGTCGGCGTAGGCGCTGCCGCCGTCCAGCGCATCCATCTGCTCGGCGATCGGTGCCAGCGCATCGAGCAGTTCGCGGCTCCACTCGGTGAGCGTGATGGCCGATTCGCCGCGCTCCAGGCGCAGGCCCGCCTCGCGGCCCCGTGCGGCCACGCGCTGCTGGTTACGGGAGAGCGCCGCGACTTCCGCCGGGGAGTCGGGCGGGCTGTCGGCGAGCAAGCAGTGCAGCAGGAAGAGGTCGAGAAACTTCATCGTTGCCACGCTGATGCCGACCGGCTCGAACGGGTCGAGGTCCATGCAGCGCACCTCGACATACTCGACGCCCCGCTCGCGCAGCGCGTGCAGCGGCCGCTCGCCCTGGAAAATCACCCGCTTCGGGCGGATCGTTCCGTAGAACTCGTTCTCGATCTGCAGCAGGCTGGTGGCGAGCTGGTTGTAGTCGCCGCCCGGGTTGCGGATGCCGACCGCTTCGTAGGCCGGATAGGGTTTGGTCAACGCCTCCTGCAGCGACGCGGCATAGCGCTCGAGGCTGTTGTAGCTGACCGAGAGCGACGCCTGCGCATCGCTCTGGTAGCCGAGCCGGCCCATCCGCAACGACGTGCCGTGCGGCATGTGCAGGGTGTGATCCTTCAGCGGCAGGAGTTCGTGATCGCGCCCGGCGGCGAAACTCGAACAGAGCGAGGGCGATGCGCCGAACAGGTAGAGCAGCAGGAACGAATGGCGGCGGAAGTTGCGGATGAGCGAGAAGTACTCCTCCGTCGTCACGCCGGGCATCGACCAGTTGTAGTGGATGCCGGAGATCGTCTGCATGCGCCGGCCGTAGCGGTGGCCGAGACCCATGCGGTAGATGCTCTTCGCGCGCCCGACGTTGGAGCCGCCGTAGCGTCCGATCGGAATCGTCTCGTCGGTCGGCAGGCCGCACGGCATGCTCGAGACCCAGAGCATCTCGTCGCCCTGCTCGCGCAGCACCCGATAGGTGAACTGGTGGATGCGGGTCAGCTCGCCGACGCAGTCCTCGGCGCTCGGGTGGACGCCGGTGACGAATTCCAGCTGCGCTTCGCTGAAGTCGGTGGTGATGTTGGGATGCGTCAGGGGGGAGCCGAGCGCCGCCGGATGCGGCGTCAGCGCCAGCCCGTCGCTCGGGATCGACCTCAGGCTTTCCTTCTCAACGCCGCGCCGAATCCCCCGCAACTGGGAGGCCGGCAAGCCGTGCAGGCGTTCGAACAAACCGCTCATGCGGCGTCTCCTTGAATCTCGTCTGGCGCGGAAGGTACCAGACCTCGGCGACGCCCGCCCGGCGCCGGGGCAAGGGCCCACCGCCGCGGCCAGCGCGACCGGACCGGCGCCGCCGCGCGCCGACCCTCGAATCAGAACTCGAGCGTGTCGCCCGGCGTCATCACCGTCACCCGGGCCGACGACGCGCCGAGCGCCTTGAGGTACTCCTGCGGGGTGCCGCTGAGCTGCGGCGTCGTGCCGTAGTGCATCGGCACCGCGCGCTTCGGCTTGATCAGGTCGCGCGTCGCGTAGGCGGCATCGACCGGGTTCATCACGAACGGGCCGCCGCCGATCGGAATGAGCAGCAGATCGGGGCGGGCGCGGTCGGCGATGAGCTTCATGTCGCCGAAGACGGCGGTGTCGCCGAGGTGCCAGATGCGGTAGCCGTTCTCGAGCTCGATCAGAAAACCGCAGGGCTCGCCGCCGACGTGGGTCTCGTCGCGGCCCGTCTCGGGGCTGTGCCAGACGTACTCGGAGCTGTGCTCGGCATGCGTCATCGTGATGCGCACGCCGTTCGGGCCGAACGGCAGCAGCGTGCCGCCCTTGTTCATCCGGTTCGCAAGCGGCGGCGGCAGGACGCCGAGCGTCTGCATCGACTGCGCGAGCCCGGCCGGCGCCCAGACCGGCGCGTCGTTGAGGCGCGCGAGCGCCGGGGCGTCGAGCACGTGGTCGGTGTGGCCGTGCGTCACGAGGATCAGGTCGACGTGGCCGAGGGCCTCGAGCTTTCGATACGCCTCGGGGGTCTTCGGATTGGCGGTCAGGTAGGGATCGATGACGATCACCTTGCCGGTCAGTGTCGTGATCCGGAACGCCGACTGGCCGAGCCAGAGCAGGCCGGGGCGGGGCTCCTCGGCGCGTGCCGGGCCGAACGCGAGCAGCGCAGCGAGTGCGGCGAGCGCCGCCAGAAAGGGCGGCCAGCGACGCCGGCGCGGGGCGAAGTTCGGGTCGATGAGGCGCATGGGTGGACTCTCCAGGAAGCGCGCCACGGAGCTGGTCGACCGCATCACCATCATGCTACGGCGCGGCCCGCGAAGGCGGCGGCCCGATCCGGCGCGTCGGCCGCGCACCCTGGCGGGTCGGCCGCGGTGCCGGAGTAGAGTACCGCCATGTTGATCCTGCTTGCTACCGACGGCTCCGCGCCGGCACTCGACGCCGCCCAGCATGCCGTCGCGCTGCTGGAAAACGGGCTCCGCGCGACGTTCTTGCTGGTCAACGTCCAGGAGCCCACCCATCTGTACGAAGTGGTGCTGGCGCCGAGCACGGAGGCGATCCGGGTCGCCAGCGAGCAAGCCGGTGCGCACGCCCTGCGCCCGGCCGAAGCCCTGATGCAGTCGGCGGGAGCGCCCTTCGAAAGCGTCGTCGTGCACGGCGAGCCGGCGCAGACGCTGCTCGAGATCGCGCAACGCCGCCGTGTCGACGCGATCATCCTCGGCACGCGGGGCAGCGGGGTGCTGCAGGCCGCGCTGCTCGGCTCGGTGTCGCAGCGCGTCGTGCATGGCGCGACGGTGCCGGTGACGGTCGTCGGGCACACGCCGTCAGGCCCTGCGGGCGACGCTGCCACCGCACCTGCATGACAGAACACCGGGCGGCCGCGCCGACCGGCTTCGCCAAGCCCGCCGCGGCGCGCTAAGCTTCCCTCCCCTCGGGATACCAGAACAGGATTTGCGATGAGCCAGGACAACACGCGGGGTGATGCGCCGCCGGCCTCGCGCCTCGGCGGCCCTGCCGACCCGGGGGCACGCCTGCGGATCGCCCTCACCTTCAATCCGGACGACCAGGCCTGGATCCGGCGCACGCCGATCGTCGTGCCGCGGTTCTGGGACGGCCACGCGGTGCCGCCGGCGCGCGGCGACGTGCTGCGATTCGGCGGGCGCCAGTTCGTGATCGAGGCGCGCGTGTGGGAACACGACGGTGTCACGCCGGTGCTGCGGCTCTTCGTCGGCAGTGCGCATGCGGAGAGCGACACGGTCTTCGGTTAGGACGACCCTGCCGCCGCCGCTGCGGCAAACCCGCGGCGCGCTCAGCCGCGGCGCAGCCCGAACCAGAGGCACACGGCGCACGGCACGCCGAGCCCGACCCAGCCGAGCACGTCCCAGGCGCCGTCGCCCCACAGCGCGCCGATCAGGCCGACGAGCGTCAGCACCGCGAGCGCGAGCGGCGCGCCCCAGAGCGCGAGGAAGGAGCCCGCCGGCTT